>CAYXEY010000428.1:0-5105 GCA_964464105.1 uncultured Planctomycetaceae bacterium | reverse complement strand
ATGCTCGTCCGGCGTCATCGTGTAAAGGCAGATGCTGTGCCGCGTTACCCTGTCAGTCACTCCGCGCAGATGCGCGTTAATAAATCGCCGAACCGGGGCCACATCGTCCTCGTGCAACGCTCTATTCACTGCAAAGGGGTTTTCGACGATCGCCCCGCCCGAATGGTGTGCGACCTTGATCTCGCGCGAGGTAATCGCTGGAAAGCCGTAGAAAAAACCCTCGGGGGTTTCCACGCCATACACGGGAGCCGAGTCAAATCGACCGTCCTCCGTGGCGAACCAGAGCTGCACTTTGCGACGCACTGTCAGTGGAATCGAAAGGTCCGCCAGGATGGATGCGCTCCACGCACCACCGCAAATCACCAACTTGTCAGCGCAGTATGATTCAATTTCGGTTGTCACTTGAACAGATTCGCCATCGCACGCCCAATCGACGACACGCTGCTGGAACAAGAGCGTCGCACCGGCCGCTTCGGCCGCATCGCAATGCGCTTGCAGACAAACATCAATATTAAGCAGTCCCGCATCCGACTCGAAGGCGGTCTCATAGCAATCCGCCGGGAAACTGAACATGGGATATCGCGAGGCGAGCTCCGCAGGCGAGAGCGTTTCCAACGGCAGCCCGTGAGCCTCCGCAGCCCGGTACAGGCCTGGAATTACATGGCCCTCGCGCGGTCCAGCCAGCAGCAACCCCCTGCGGGAAAAGAGCCTCCACGGTTCATCGCCGCCCATTTCACGCCACAATTCATAGGCCCGAATCAGCAGCGGCACGTAATCCGGATGCTCGAAGTAGGCCTTGCGGATAATCCGGGTTTCGCCATGAGAACTGCCGCGATCATGAAATGGTGCGAATTGATCGATTCCCAGCACGCGCACGCCGCGCTTCGCCAGGTGGTAAGTCGCGGCGCCGCCCATCGCCCCCAGTCCGATCACGATGACGTCGTAGGATTGCATTCCTGCGCAGTCTAAGCCCAGCGCCGATAATTCCGATACACTCTCTGCACCGACGTTTCACCCGACCCCGGCGTCCGTGCAATATCCATGGCCGACCCATCCACCGACACAAACCGCAGCCATTTCGACGACTCGCGCATGTCGTTTGGCGACCATCTTGAAGAATTGCGCAAACGCCTCATCTACGCAATCGGTGGATTGGTCATTGCGACGCTGGTGTGTCTCAAGTTCGGCGACCACATCATCGCCGTGCTGACCGCGCCTTATGTCGTCGCCATGCAGGACGCCGGGTTCCCCCCGCATCTGGTGCAACTCAACCCGACCGAGTCATTCATTGAGTATTTCAAGATCTGCATGCAATTCGGCCTCGTCATCGCCGCACCATGGGCGTTGTATCAGATCTGGCAGTTCATCGCGGTCGGACTCTATCCGCACGAGCGCAAGCTCATCTCCCGTTTCGCGCCGATCTCGATCGGTCTCTTCGTCGTCGGCGCCTCGTTCATGATCACCGTCGTGCTTGTCGGCCTGATGAAGTTCCTCATCGGCGTGTCCAGCTGGTTTCCGATGCCCAGCGCAAACGACAACTGGCTATTTGAATTGCTGCGAACGCGCCCGACAGCCACGACCGCCCCGGCCGAACTGCCGCTCGCGCCGCAGATCGCCGTGGTGGATCGCGACCCGGATTCAGCCGCTCACGGACAGGAATGGTTTAACCGCCAGTCGCGCGAATTGTCCATCGTGGCTGACGGTCAGCGCTATTCCGTGTCGCTCCAGCCCGCCGCGGGTCGGCAGTTCGTCACACCGCTGTTTTCAATCTCGGAGTATCTCGGTTTCGTGACCGACCTGGCGTTGGCCTTCGGACTTGGCTTTCAAATTCCGACCGTGGTGGTGTTCCTGATAGCGGTGCGCATCCTCACGGCGACGCAGCTCAGCTCCGCGCGTAAGTACATCGTGCTTGGCGTATTTGTGCTTTCTGCCATTCTCACGCCCACGCCCGACATCAGCACCATGCTGCTGCTCGCTGTGCCGATGATCGCCCTGTTCGAAGTCGGCCTGCTCATCGGCAAAGCCATCGAAAAGCGCCCGGCGTGACATGTCGATTGCTCGAATTGGAACCCTAGAGTGGCGGTGATCAGAGCCGGACTGTCCTCAGTCCGGTTTGCCGGCAGCGCATCATAGATCGCACGAAACCCTTCGCGCGGCACTGGCGTGGGGACCCGCCGGCTCTGCTCGGGGACGCTGCGTTAATGCGCTTCTGCGCCGACGCCGATGGCCTCGTCCGACCCTTCGGCGGCGCGCTTGTTGAGGATGTGCACGCGGTCGCGGACTTCCTGGGCCATGCGCGAATTGGGGAATTCGTCGTTGATCTGCTTGGCGATGCGCAGGGCCTCGTTCCAGTTGCGTTCGGTGACGGCGATGGAGAATTGCACGCCCAGGTTGTGCAGCCGGGCGCGGAAGACGCCGCGGGCCGATTCCTCGAGGGCCGCAGCCTCGTTGGGCGTGAGGTATTGATCGAGTTCCTTCAGCACGGTGATGCCGCGATCGATCTCGTTGCGCTGCACCGATTCGTCCCACGCCTTCAGAAGCCGCCGTTTGTGTTCATCGCGCTTGCGAGCGAAGAGCCGGGGCAGGCCCTGAACTTCAGGATTGTTCGGCTGGGCCACCAATAGCGCATCCATCTCGCGCCGGGCACGATCCCAGTCGTGGGCCTCCATGTGGGCGGTCACCGCGTCGATGGCCTCGTGCAGTTTGCGCTCCTGGCTGAGGCGGCGAGACTGATCGACTTCGGCCCGTAACCGGATGGCCTCGTTCTTATACCCGTGTCGCGCTTCGAGCTGCTCGACCAGCGAATAGGCTGCTTCCCAGTCACCGCGCACGATTTCGTCGTTGATGGCCAGTCGCAGCACCGTGCGCTCCTTCGAGCGATGGCTGATGCTGCGGGCCGCCTCGGAGAGTTGGACATTCTCGGCGATGATGGCCAGTGCCCGTCCATTCTCGTCTACCCGCGCGCTCATGTCGCGCAGCACGTCGTGCGTACGGTAGCTGTTGGCTTCAAGCTTGATGATCAAGCGAACCATACCCCAAACCGCGAGGCACGCGGCAATCACCACGGCTGCGGCCGCCATGATGATCACACCGACCAGGCGTGGGTTCATCAATGTCTCTGAATCGCCGAAAGCCAGGGTCAGGCCGACCAAAAGGATTCCGGCGGACGCAGCAGCGGCCAGCATCAAGCCAGCCCAGGCAATCCGACGGACGTCATTGAAACGCGGGGGTATCGTGGACATAGGGTAGCATTCTAGGGCGACTGGACGACGAGGCGAAAACGCCCTTCATGCCATTTTAAGAGACGGGCTGGCGCAGTGTCAACGCTTTCGGATTGCAAAGTTCGATGGCGGCTGGGGTTAGATTGCAAGGGACTCGTCGGACCGTGGGCTCAACCCACCTCGATGGGCTCGCCAGCGGGCGTCTCGGAGGGCTTGGGCTCGGGTTCTGGGGGCGGCTTCATGGCCTCGTCATACCGCTTCATGTGAGCCAGCACCACGCCGGCTCGGGCGTTCGAGAATATGTGCAGGGCCGCCATGACGCCGGCGAAGACGATCAATATCGTGACAGTTGTCTCCAGACTGGGCATGGATGCGAGTTTCCGTATTAAGGCGTGGCGACGGTAAACGAAGGCGGCGACTTTCTAGCGCCACGGCGAGTTTGTCTGCGATTCATCGCTGCTGGTCGGCGTCATGAGCAAGCTCGAAGACTGCATGAACTCGTTATCGCTCATGATCTGGGTGCCGTAACCCTTCTTCGAGAGTCGAATCCGGCCGCCGCCCTTGTATTGCGACTTGAGAATGAACCATTTGCCGCTACCGTCCGTCTCGCCCAGGTTCTTCCAGCTTCCATCTTCCTGCTGCTGATCGATCTGCACCCCTGCAACCGCGGATGAATATTCACGATCGGCCATTCGGCCCATATGAGCGAACTCGGCGCAGCCGCCGATCAGGATCGTAATCACCGCGCACAGCGCCATTCGGGCGCTACGCCGGCCAAAAACATACAAACCGCTATGTACCGATGTACCTTGCATAAAGCGTCCTCGCGACTTCGGGTTCATTCGTCCCCTTGATGATAGCCCGGCCGTCGGCGAAGACGGTGATCTGGCGTCCCTCCACCTCGAACCTCAGTAGATATCGGTTCCATGTCGGGGTGGACTTGGCCACGGCCGCGACCGACTCGGCAATCCGCGCAAAATTGAGCCGAACCCCCGCTACCGCCGGAATCTGCACCGCGTCGCGGCCGCACAGGCTGGCCGTTCGCCCGGCATGACCTGCGTCGAGGTAGTCGAATTTGCGCTGTCCACAACATCGGCAACTTCCGCCCGCCCCCGGGCTGCCGCAGTCGAAGGCGTTGAACTGACCGGTCCACACGTCAAGCTGCATCAATTTCGGCCTGACGGCGTCGAGCTTTCCGGTCAGCACCTTGAGTGCCTCGACGGTTTGCAACGCCGCCACGATGCTCGCCGCGGGCGCAAGAATGCCGGCCGTGTCGCAGGTCGGGTTCATCCCGGGCGGCGGCGGCTCATCCCAGACGCAGCGCAGGCACGGCGTAACGCCGGGGATGATGGTCATCACCATTCCACTCGCGCCAACGCATGCGCCGTAAATCCATGGGATGTTGTGCTTGACTGCCGCGTCGTTGATGAGAAAGCGAATCTCGAAATTGTCGGTCGCGTCGAGGATGAGCTGCGTATCGGCAATGAAGGATTCTATGTTCGCCGGGGTGACATCGGCGACGATGGGCTCGACGACAACCGTAGAATTAATCGCCGTCAGTCTTTTTGCCGCGGCCACTGCCTTGGGCACCCCCTCCGCGGCGTCGGCTTCGTCAAAGAGTATCTGGCGCTGAAGGTTGTTCAACTCGACGTAGTCGCGATCAACGATGCGAAGAAAGCCGAGTCCGCCGCGCACGCCGGCATCGGCCAGATGCGTGCCCAATGCGCCGCATCCAATCACCACTGCCCGCGCCGACGCCAGTGCCGCCTGACCGGTCGCGCCGATGGTCGGCACGAGAGATTGACGGTTGTAGCGGGAGGCGTCATGGGACATGAGGATTTGCCAGGACTATTCGTGGTCCGCGCGATCCGGCTTCTCATTCTC
>CAYXEY010000427.1:0-5105 GCA_964464105.1 uncultured Planctomycetaceae bacterium | reverse complement strand
AGGGGTGCCGATCGCGGTCGTGGTCATGCGAACACAATAGTATTTACCGGGATCCAATTGAAAATTCGGAAGCGGAACAACAACCCAGGTAATACCGGTGACGCTTGTCGCCACCTGAACGGAATAGCCGTCAAGATTCACCGCCACGCAGGATCGATTGAAGATCTCGACAAAGTCTCCGTTCGGCCCGGCGGCTATTTGACCGCCGCCGCCAAAGAGCTGGCTGATCACGATCGGTCCAGGCGCGGCCATGGCAGCTGACGCGGACGCAAACACGACGAGCGCCGCGGCGCAACAAACGCGTCTCGATTTCCAATACGACTTATGCATAACTCCTCCTATTTATTCCCGCGCCGCCCGGAGTGACTCTCCGAGTGTGGCCGGCGCCTCTTATCTCCGACCCTCTACAATCGTCACGGTCCCCATGAACCGGAAAAAACATGGGAAACGAGCGGCGCGACGTCGTGCGTCGTCGACCCCCGAATGGTTCATTTCGGCGCAGGCGCTGTTGCCCGCTCCGTTCAAATCGCAATTGACAAACCGTGAAATGCCTCTGCTATTTACGGCGCTGTCCCCAGTGACATCGCCGAAGCAGGTACATCCTACCACAGGACAGGCCCAACCCGGATGCCAAAATGCTCTTACCCGCGAATTTTGGGCGCTGTATCGGCCCTGGAGCCATCCCGGACACTCAATGTCCATTCTCCCCTGAGCTTCGTCCGTTCGTTCAAGTCGATGGCTCCCCAATCGTTATGGTGTTCCACAAACTCCCATTAGGCACGCGTTTATGAACAACGATACATCCGCAGCCGTCGCCCCGCCGGTGTGATTCAGATCGCCGCAGGGACAGCCGCCGCCCCCCGCGCTCACGCATTGCGCGAAGATGAGTACATCCTGTCCGCTGACTCCCCCATCGCCATTCATGTCGCCAAAGCAGGGTTCGCCGGTCGTGGCGCTGATGCATCCTGGAGTCGAAGGACACACCGACCCGACATGTGAGATTTCGAGCGCCCAAGACAGCAATGTGCCCGAATCGAGATTGAATCCATCGGACACCGAAATGGTCCATTCACCATTGGGGTCAAGTCCATCAAAGGCCGACAGCCCACCCGGCGAAAAGGGGATACCCGGTGCGTGTTCGGGTGTGTAATTGGGAGGCGATGAAGCGGCCGGGGCCACGCCATTGCATTGCACCTCAATGGGGCCGCCGGCGCCTTCGTCATCGAGCACGACGTCGAGGTTGTCAGTCGAGCAACCGCCCGAATCGGGCGTCGAGTGCCCTATTAAATCGACAATCGTCACAGCAGTACCCAGGTGACTCACGGTCAGTTTCACGTCGCCGGCCCAGCTGTGCTGCACGATCGCCGACACGTTGACATCGGTGATGGTGCCAACGACGCCAGTCACGGTTTGCACGTTGGTCGCGACCGGGCCGAAACCACCGGGCGCCGGCAGTCCGAGCGGAATCAAGAGATTGACGCCATTGAATTCGCGAACGTCGATCGGATCGCAGGTTTGTCCGAGGGTGAACGCACCGGTGCATTGTCCGGGCGAGGTCACGCTGCACCCGCCGGCGACGCAGCAGCGGCCGCTGCATTGGACCTGTGCACAGGTGACCCCGACGCCATTGAAGATGTTTGGTGCGAGGCAGTTGCCCGGCCCCTGCATCGAGCACTGACCGGAGAATGAGCAGCAGGCGCCAATGCACCCATTGGGATCAGCGCATGTGGTTCCAATCCCGCCAAATGAACTCGGCGCCACGCACAGGCTCGGGCCGACCACGTTGCAGCTTCCATCGATGCCGCAGCACCGGCCGGCGCACGGAGTACCGGCGCAAGATGTTCCGACGCCGCCAAATACCCTGGGGGCCACGCACAGTGCTGCGAATTCCAGGGTGCATGTCCCATTGAGGGCACAACATCGGCCCAGCGCTGGACAGGCCGGTGTGGGCGGACAGGAGAGCTGGCCCCCGGCATTGATGCCACCCTGCTGAGCGCATTGTGCCGGTGTCACCAGTGTGCAGCTGACCGGCGAAGTCGGAAGACAACACGCCTCGGGAAAAACGCATTGGACGCAATCGCCGACGTAGGTTCCGGCAAGCGCCGTGCAGGCGGCTTCACTTTCGACCGCGCGGCAACTGCCGTTTTGCAGGTTACATGCTCCAAAGACATTTGGCGGCGAACACGGATTCAACGGAGTCTGCGATGTACGCGGCGTGGCCGGAGTCAGCGCGCTTTCAAAGTCGTCGAGATTGACGTTTGTATCCTGACAGCCCGCCAGCTTCCGCTGATAGCCGCGACCGGAGGCGATGCCTGAACTCGGAAAAAAGCGCGTGCCCTCGGTGCAGACCCCTTCTGTGGCGGAATAGATGACCAGGTCGATGACCGCAGCCTGCGCTGGACACGATGCGCTGAGCGGGGCACTGCCGAACACCACGGCTGCCTTCCCCCCGCTGGACAGCAGAATATCGCCAACCGCCGTTCCGTTGACGTCGGCGGTAAACGGCGTCCCAGTTGTCGAGGTGGAAAGCCGAATGCAAAAGTACTTGCCGGGCGCAAGTGCAACGTTGGGCAGGGCCACCACCAACCAGGTGCCGGACGTGATGCCGGTGGCCACCTGCACGCTGTATTGCGACAACGGCACTGACACACACGAGCGATTGAAAATCTCGACGAAGTCGCCGTTGGCGGCCGACGCATTCTGGCCCGCCGCCCCGAACAACTGACTGATGACCAACTGCCCTCTCGCTTCCGCGCCGCAGAGACTCAAGGCGAAGGCGAGAACGCCTGCATGGAACCACAAACTAATCAAACGCCCGGCGGGCCGCTCCCAGATCGTCAACGCGATCTCCCTCCGATACTCGTTTCCAACGGCGACCTGCTAGGGCGCGCCGCATGTGCCTGTCAGACAGCTCGTCACAAATGCCGGAACATCCGAGGCGGTTGCACCGCCTACGTGATTCATGTCGCCGCACGGACAACCGCCCCCCCCGGCCGCGACGCATTGAGCAAATAGCTTGATGTCTCTGCCGTTCACGCCTCCGTCGCCGTTCATATCGCCAAAGCACGTGCACGCCGTGCTCGGGCAGACCTGTCCGACAAACGAAATGCTCAGCGACCAGGACAGGAGCGTTCCTGAATCCAGATCAAAGCCGTCCGACACGGAAATGGTCCAGTCACCGTTGGGATCCAGTCCGTCGAAGGCCGAAAGGCCGCCGGCTGTATAGGGAGCGCCCGGAGCACTTTCGGGTGTGTAGTTGGGGGGTGATAAAGCGGCCGGTGCAAGTGTGTTGCACACCGTCTCAATCGGTCCGCCCGGGCCTTCGTCGTCGATGATCACGTCGAAATTGTCGGTGCCGCATCCGCCCGCATCGGGAAGCGGATGACCCATCAAGTCGATGGCCGTGACAACAACGCCGAGGTGCTCGATGTTGATCTTCACGTCGCCCGACCAGGTATGCTGCACGATGGCGCCAACATCTACATCCGTAATATTCCCCGTGATGCCGGTGACCGTCTGCACGTTGGTCGCCACGGGGCCGTACCCGCCGGGGGCCGGCAGGCCGAGCGGAATCAGCAGATTCACGTTGTTAAAATCCACCACCTGAACCGGGTCGCAGGACTGACCGATCGTAAAGGTGCCGGCGCATTGACCCGGTGAGGTCACGGTGCAGGCTCCCCCGCCTCCGCAGCAACGCCCACTGCATTGCACCTGAGCGCAGGTCACGCCAACGCCGTTGAAGATGTTGGGAGCCAGGCAGTTGCCTGGTCCTTCCATGGTGCATTCGCCGCCATTGAAATTGCAGCAGGCGCCGATGCAGCCGTTGGGATTGCTGCAATCCGTACCGTCGCCGCCGTAAGAACTCGGTGCGACGCAGGCAGCAGGGAACTCAACCGTGCAGGTTCCGTCGATGTGACAGCACTGTCCGCGGCACAGGTTGGGCACGCACGAACCGCCGGCCGTCCAGCGAACGCCGCCGGCATTCGGACCAGTCGTGCACGCGTATTCGGTGCGGGGCGCCTCGCAGGTGCCGTCTTCGTAGCAACATGCGCCTACCGCAGCGCACGGCACGCTGCAGGGGTCGCCGGGATCGCCAGGCTGGGCAAATGGGAGCGCGGTGCACGCGGCCAGCGTCATCTGGCTGCACGACCCGTCATGCTTGCAGCAGGGCACGAAACAAGGCGGGCTGGTGCAGTCTGAATTGACGCCGCCGAAGACGCCGTTGTTGATCCCGCAATCGATCGCGGACTGCAGGCTGCATGTACCGGCAATACAACAGGCGCCGTTGGGGGCGCACGGCGATGGCGAACATTGCGTGCCGTTGCCGTTAAAGGTTCCGCCTTGCTGCAAACAAACCGCCTGACCGATGCGAATGCATGCAGTCGTGGGCAGGCAGCAGGCACCCTTGCAGGCATCGCCGGAGTCGAGCATCAGGGTCCACTCAAGCAGCGTGCCGGAGTCAACGGCGACATCGTCGAAAATGTTCAGGGTCCAGTCGCCGGTGGCGGGAATGCCATCCAGAATTGAGAGCGGCTGGAGAGAGACGACCCGATCCGGAGTTGCTGCAAGATTCGCGAGATTCGGGCTTGCGCAAACCACCGGCAAGCCCTCGTCGTCAAATATGGCGTTGAGGTTGTCTTCGCCTCCGCATAATCCGCCCACGGTGCACGATGCTGCCTGGGTCAAAGAGACCACGGTTCCATCGGGCGCAGAGAGACAAATGACGACGTCGGCGCGCCACACGTGCTGTATCTTGACCTGCACGTCCACGTCCTGAATGGCGAATCCGTCGGGTACGGAGATGATGCTGGGCGGGGTTGCGCCGCCGACCGGAATGATCTGCGGCTCTGCATTCGTATAAAGATGTACGTCGGCACAGGTCGAACCGACGCCGCCGAACGAATTGGGGGCCAGACAATTTGAGATGCCCGTGAGTGTGCAGTCGCCATCCGGTTCGCAGCAGCGACCCTGGCAAAGCTGCGGCTGCGAACAGTCTGTCCCGATGCCGCCAAAGGTGCTCGGCGCCACGCACAGTGCGGGGCCGACGACGGTGCAACTGCCATCCAGACCGCAGCAACGGCCCTGGCACGGGGTGCCATTGCAAT
>CAYXEY010000426.1:0-5136 GCA_964464105.1 uncultured Planctomycetaceae bacterium | reverse complement strand
ACTCGACGACGCCATCATCGCGTTGCGTTCTGTCAGACCGGCCGAAACGAGGGTGTCCATAATCCCGTTGCCTCCTTCAGGCCGCACGCCAGATTCATGTTCTGAATCGCCGTGCCCGCCATGCCCTTGATGAGGTTGTCCAGCGCCGCCATCGCCACGACCTGCCGATCGCGACCCACCACCGCGATGTCGCAGAAGTTTGAACCCACGACATCCTGGAGCGTCGGCGGCTCCTCGCACATCCGTACAAAGGGGGATGCCGAATAGAACCGCCGATAGCGCTCCTGCAATTCGGACGTCGAGACAGGCGTCGCCAGGGTCGCATGTGCCGTCACATAAATGCCGCGTGCACAATCCATGCTTTGGGCTACGAAGCTCGCCGCGATGCGCGACCCGTTCGCATCACCCAGCACCTGCAATATCTCCGGCTCATGCTGATGGGCCAGTGCTTTGTACGCCCGAAAGTCCGCATGCCGCGTGGGATGGTGCGTCGTGGTCTTCAACTCGCGGCCCGAGCCGGACGAACCCGTTTTCGCATCGATCGCAACGCTCCCGGTTAGTTCATTCGCCAGCGGCGCAAGCGCCAGAATCGCCGCACTGGCCAGGCATCCGGGATTGGCAATCAGCCGCGCCGTGCGAATGGACTCACGCTGCAACTCCGGCAATCCATACACCGCCATCGCGCGGCGCTCACCCAGTTCGGGCGAATCGGGATAGTGCTGCCGATGCTGTGACGCATTCCGCAATCGCAGGTCGCCGGACAGATCGATCACCGTCGTTCGTACCCCCGCGCCACGCCGCTCAACCTCGCGCAACATCGCATCGGCCGCCGCGCCGCTGTGACCGTGCGGCAGCGCGCAGAACACGACCGATCGCTCCGCGTCGAGTAAGCGTTCAAAATCCACGGCCTCCGTCATGGGCAGCTCGTAGAACCCCCGCAGATGCGGATGAATGTCGGCAACGTCGCGACCCACCTGCGACGTCGACGTTACCGACACGACCGAGGCATGCGGATGCTGCGTCAGCAAGCGCAGCAGTTCGCCCGCCCCGTAGCCGGCTCCCCCGAGAATCGCAACATGGATGGAAGGAGCCCTCGTCGTCACGCCGCCGCTCCCGCCGTCTGCCCGGTCTCATCGACGACAGTCGTATCAATCACGTCGCCCTCGTCGCGAATGGCCGCCAGCCGCCCGGCGACGAGAGTCCCCAGTTCCGCCCCGTGCGTGCGGGCATTGATCGCCGCCAACCCCAACTGCTCGCGCACGAACCGCGTGCCCACGGCGTTGTCGGTCGTCGGCCCGCACACCACGTCGATCTTCATGCCGAATCGATCACGCAGAATGGATTGCGCCCCCCACGCGCCGACCGGATCATTCGCGCACAGCACCAGCATGGCCGCCTGCTGACGACACACGTCATCCGCCAGAATCTCCGCCACGCCATACTCGCCGAGAATGCCATCGCCCAGCTCGGCAATGATCACTTCAGCCCCCTGCTGAGCCAGGTGCGCCAGCAGCGTCCGCGACACGCCCGCCGCGCTCGCGGCATCGGTCGTCGCAATGCCCGCATCGGTGAATGACACCGCCCATTTCGCGCCGTAGTCGCGCATCTGCAAGGTGTCGCGCCGCAGCGAGACACCGGTCAGCTTGCAGGCCCCCACCGCCGCGCCCCGCCGCGCCAGGTGTTGCACAAGCTGGCACGCCGTCGTCGTCTTACCGCTGCTCATGCACGTACCCGCGACGAAGACAACCGGCACGCTGAACGATTCACCCGGATCAGCCGTGATCGCATTCATGCCGATGTGCGCCGGCCTGCCCAGGCGATCCTCAAACTCGGGAAAGACGAGCACGCCGCCGAGCACTTCCAGATCGAACGGTCGTCCCACCTCGGGGTTCTGCGACGTGCAAACGCCGATGATCCCGCCGAGATTGAGCACCTGCAGAATGTCGCCGGGCCGCACACTGTCCGGCACGACGCCGGTGTAGCCATGCAAGGCATTGCGATGCCCCAGCACGCCGGCAATCACATCACCCTCGTGCAGCACGATCATGCGGCCATGAACGTCTTCAAGCTGGTTGTAGGTCGACTTGTGTCCACGCACGCGTCCCGCGATGACATAACCCTCCCGCGCGATGATGTCGGACGTCAGCCGCGCATCGCGCGTCAGCCGGACATTCGCCGTCGAGGACGCTATCTTGTCGAGTTGTATTCTCATGCTCAGTCTCCCACGCCCGCGGTCTGGGCCAGCAGGCAATCTTGCATTCCGTAGATTTTCGAAAACGCCGCGGCCTCCGCCCCGGTCCACAACGCGCTCGATTCGCCATAGCGGGCCTTGCCCACGTTCATCAGCGAATGCGGACTGGTCGCCCCGAGCACCGTCGCCTGTCCAGACGACAGCCGCACCTGAACCGTTCCACTGACCCGCTGTTGCGATGACACAAGAAACGCCTCGATGTCGCGCATCAGCGGGTCGAACGCCCGGGCCTCATGCAGCATCGCGCCGTACTGGTCGCCCAGCGTGCGCTTCCACATCTGCTGCTGCCGCGAGAGCACGAGCTTTTCCAGTTCGCGATGAGCGGGAATCAGCACCGCCGCGGCCGGGGCCTCGAACGCGACGCGCCCTTTGATCCCCAGGATCGTGTCGCCGACATGCATGCCGCGCCCGACGCCATGGCGGCCCGCGCGATGATTGAGCGAATCGATCAGCGTGATCGGATCCAGCTTCTCGCCATCCAGCGCGACCGGGATGCCGTTATCGAACTGCAACTGAATCGTGTCTGGCTCCAGCGGCCAGGGCTTGCAGGTGAGCTGGTAAACGTCTTCCGGCAGCACGCCATCACTGACATGCGTCTCCACGCCGCCGATCGTTGTGCCCCATAGACCGCGATTCACCGAGTATCGCGAGGTCTTCGGCGGCATGTGAATGGCATGGCTCTGCAGGTAATCGGTTGTCTGCTCGCGGGTGAGGGCCTGATCGCGGATCGGCGTCATGACTGCGATGCCCGGAGCGAAGACGCGAAACGCGACATCGAACCGCACCTGGTCATTGCCCGCACCCGTCGAGCCATGCGCCAGGGCATCCGCGTGAATCTGCGCGGCATGCCGCGCAACGACACGGGCCTGCACCACGCGTTCCACCGATACACACAGCGGGTAGGCATCTCCGCGCAGGGCATTGGCGAAGATCAGGTACTTCAAATAATCGTCAAACAACTCCTTCCGCGCATCGACAAGGGTGTGTTTCACCACGCCCAGCCGCGCCGCGTGCGCCGCAAGCTGCTCGACCTCGGCCGGCGCGTAGGCATCGGTCATCACCGTAACGGTGTGAACGTCGTAGCCCTGCTCGCGCAGCCAGATCGCGCAATAAGTCGTGTCCAATCCGCCGGAAAAAGCCAGCACCACTTTCTTCTTCATGCAAGTCAGCTCCAAAAAAGAGAGGAACTCGAATATCAGAGGGAAACGAATCGAAATGGGACTGGCGAATCAAATCTGATCGGCGAGCGCCGCGGGAGCCAGTCGAAGGTGTCGCAGCGCGTGCATGGTGCGACCCTGGGCCGCCCGACTTCGGACGGCCACGAAGATGGTGTCGTCGCCGGCGATGGTGCCGGCGATGTCATCCAGCTCCAGGCGATCGAGCTCCGCCGCCACGGCGCTGGCCGCGCCGATCACGGTGCGGATGATTACCAGATTGGCCCCCACCGGAACCAAGGCGGTGATTAATTCACCCGTTCCGCCGGACTCAGCCGGTACCTTGCGGCCGGGCATGCGATATCGGCCCTCGACCTTGATCAGCCCCAGCTCGCGGATGTCCCGGCTGACACTGGCTTGCGTCCCTGCAATACCAGCCCTGTCGAGCTGGTCGACCAGTTCGGCCTGGTTGGCGATGTCTCGCTCGCGCACCAGCTTCTTGATCGCAACCTGTCTTTCCAGTTTCGGGCCCATTCCGCTCCTGACTGAATAAATCGCCAAGATTGAATTATTATGCATGAACCGGAATTGTCAAGTGGGATAGCCGAAAAAAATCCGGGGAAATTCCGCGTCGCGACAATCATGCCCGCCCGGAATATGCCCGGTGAAATCTGGTCCTTCCACGATGGCCGAATTTCCCCAAGTTCTTGTTGCGCCGGATGCTCTGGAGCCCGCGGGAGGACCGTCCCGCGAATTTGCTGGAATCAGCCACGTCGCCTGATAAGATGACGCCTTACGTTTGATCGACAAGTGCGAGATGCGCGAAGCCCGCCCACGGCCCGGCACACTCGCGCGAATCGAGACGACTCTGGGGGGGGGACTCATGCCCGCCGCGATGGATCGCCTGCCGTCACCGATGGAGATCGTCCGCCAGTTGGATCGCCTGGTTCGCGGTCAGCATCGCGCCAAGCGCGACCTGGCCTGCAGCGCCTACCGTCATTACATGACCGCGGCCTATCGCGAACGTCATCCGCATCTGCAGCAGCCCTTCGGCAAGCGCCACGTGCTCCTGCTGGGGCCAACCGGGGCGGGAAAGACCCACCTCGTACGCTCGCTCGCGGCGATGCTCGGCGTGCCCCTGGCCTTCGCCAGCGCGACCAACCTGGTTGAAGCGGGCTACGTCGGCGAGCACGTCGACACAGTGTTTCGCCGGCTCTTTCTCGCAGCCAATCGCGACCCCGCCACCGCCGCGCGCGGAATCATCTACCTCGATGAAATAGACAAGATTCGCCGGCAGGACGTGGGCGGACAGCGCGACGTCTCCGGCGAGGGCGTGCAGACCAGTCTGCTCACCCCGCTCGATGGATGCCCGGTCGAGATTCGCAGCGATGATGTTCGCATCACCATCGACAGCGCCAACGTGCTGTTCATTTGCACCGGCGCCTTCGGAGGCCTGGCCGACGTCATCCGGCAACGCCTGGGATCGGGTAACACCCTGGGATTCTCCGCCAAGGGGATTGAATCGCAGTCGCTCTCCGACGACGAAGCCCTGGCGCGCGGAGAGATTCAGGACATTGAGGCATATGGCTTCATCCCGGAGTTCCTCGGCCGCTTCGCGGTCATCAGCACCGTCAAGACCCTCACCCGCGACGACCTGGTGGCAATCTTGCGCGACATCGACGAGTCCCCCCTCACCCGGCAGAAGCGCTGGTTTCAACAGCACGGCGTCGA
>CAYXEY010000425.1:0-5153 GCA_964464105.1 uncultured Planctomycetaceae bacterium | reverse complement strand
GTCGCAAAGGTCGCCCCCGCCGACTGAGCAGCCGCACGCTACGGAACGTCCTGCGCAGCGACGGAACCCTTTGCCGACACGGCGCGGACTTACCCCCGGCACCACCCGCTTTTGGTGGGAAAACCGACAAGACCGGTCTGCCGGACTTTTTCTCCCTTCCTCTCCCTCCTCCGGTCTCCTCCGGGGAGTTTCAGGGGCGTTTTGTTCCGCCCCGCTTTTTTCCAGGATGAAGTCGGAACGCTTCACCCACGTGCGAACACGACACGAACAGGAGATGACATCATGAACGATCGAAATTCTCTAGGGCAGCCGGCAATCGGGTTGATCGCCGCAGCCTTGACGATTGGGCTGTCGTTGGTAATCAGCACGAGGTTCGAACCTCATTTCTTCGGCTCATGGGTCGGTTTTCTTGCGATGTGCATCGTCCCGACACAGATCATAGCGGGACTCGTGTGGGGCAATCGCTACCCCCTCCTGCTGACAAAGCTCGAGCAGCCGGCTCGGGGAATGGCCATTCTATTCCTTCTGCTTGCGGCCGGTTGTGTGATCGCCCCGACGACCCTGGTGCTCATCGGCGGAAGCATCACGCCGCCCACGCCTTTCCTGAACATGTACATAATCATGAGCATCGTAGCGACATTCTGGCTTGTCGCAGTATTCGAGTGCTGGCCATGCTCGAAAATCTCCTCCCATCCGGCGACACTTGGAATCGGGACGCTGCTTCTTTCATACATTTCTGCCTGGATCGTTTTCCAGTCTGGATTCGACTTCACAGCGATGCAGGGGGCTCCTTTTTATCAGGAGCACCTTGACCCCAAAGGCGGGATCCCCGCATGGAACATCCTTTCATACTCGATCACGACCGTTGCCGTGATCATGAGCCTTGTTCTGCTCGATTTCTGGCCGATCAAAGCCATCTTGATCAAGAAACCCTCACTGGCCGCACAGCCCTATGTCGGCCTCATCTCGACGGCAATCGTATTGTCTGTTGCCGGCGCCGTCTGGGAGACCGGAATCGATCTGTTTGAAATGGATCCAGTAAATTATCTGGTCCGGGTTCCGGTATCTTTCGTGTTCGGCACTTTCATTCTCCTTACCCTTTTTCAGACGACTCCTTTCCAGAAGATGGTACAACCGGCGAAGGGCTGCTCTCTCATAGTCGGCTCCGCGGCACTGGCATTGCTTACCTACGAGCTCTACGGTCGTGTTTCCGTGAGCGCATTCAGCGAGATCCAGTCCGGCGCCCCAACGTATGAGCTCGATCTATGGATCGCGACGGCAATGCTTTCGATAACATTCCCCCTCATCGTCGCCTATGCAGAAGGCTTTGCATTCTGGCCGTTTAAAAAATAGACCTGCATTGCTCCGCCCAAATCGAAAACTCGTATTTCGATCTGATTAGCAATGAATCTTGGCCATGCAAATCGAGCGCTGGGGTTGGGGCGCGCAAGTGACCGCAGCCACGAGCAGTCGCGTATCCAGCGGGGACTCCGCGCTCGCATTGCATACACGTTTCAGGAATTTCACCAATAAAGTTACGGCATGATGACTTTCGAATTCATAAACCCAGGCATCTGCGGGGAACGCAATTCGAATCGGAGGTCGAATCGACAGGCAAACACGGCCAGGTATCGGGCCGCATATTTTCGAAAGTCGAATGCATGGCAGCTCCCGCTCAAACGGGTCTTGAGATCGAGCGCGGTGTCGATGTACTGGAACTCGGACAAATCCTTGGGCTTGCGCCCGCCCACGACGATCCGCTCGTATGTGCGGGCTGCCGTGGTGAGCACAGCGAAACAGGCCAACCGTGCCGTCACTCCGGTCTTGGCTTGGCTGATGAGGAAGATTCCGAGGAACCACAGGATCCAAGGCAGTTTGGTGTCTCGCATTGCGATGCCGGCGATCAGCGATCGTCTGGTGCCGACAGCCATTGCACAACGTAAAACTGCCATACTCCATGCATATATAGTCTGTCCTCTGCGGCGGCCGTCCGTGTCCGTGGCGGAACATTTTTGCTAATCAAGCGCTTTATCGAGTGAGTTCTCCATCGTGAAATCGACACACGCCCTGATCGCCACTTCCATTCTCGTTCTGACGCCCCTCGCCGCGCCGGCCGCTGAAACCGCCACGCACGCCGTCGTGGCCGAGGCTTCCGACAGCGCTGCGGCGAAGGCGCTTCTGGAGCGCGCCGTTGCGCGCTACAAGGCGGACGGCGATGCCGCCTTCGCCGCGTTCACCCGTGCTGGCGAATTCTTGTCCGGTGACCTGTACGTCTACGCGTTCGGCTTCGACGGCACCATGAAGGCCAGCGGCGGGCCGTCCATCACCCTGATCGACCGCAATATCGGCGACCTGAAGGACGCCGATGACAAGCCATTCTTCCGTGAAATGATCGAAGGCGCCCGGACCAGGGGCGCGGGTCTGGTCAAGTACCGCTGGCTCAACCCTCAGTACGGCAAAGCCCTACAGAAGGTCACTTATTATCAGGCGGTCGGCGACATCATCATCGCCGTCGGCTATTACATCGCTCATTCGTCGGCCGATCAGGCGCGGTCGATGCTCTGGCGTGCAGTTCACGAGCTGAAACAGGATCCGGAGGCCGCGATCCGCACCTTCAACGAGCTCAACGGTGGCTTCATCCAAGACGATCTCTATGTCTTCGTGATCGATCTGGACGAGCAGCGGATGCGTGCCAATGGGGCACTTCCGCGACTGATCGGCAAGAACGTCGGCGATCTGCGTGACGCAGACGGAAAACTGTTTGTCCAGGAGATGATCCGACTGAGCGGGGAGCAGGACGTCGCGGAGGTCGCCTATCTCTGGACGAATCCCGTCACGCGGAAGACGGAGAAGAAAATTTCCTACGTGAAACGCGTTGGGCACCATCTGGTCGGCGTCGGGGCCTACACAAAGCAGTGATCCTTCGCACCAGGCAGCGAGCTTTCCGGCCACCCTCGGGTGGCCTATCGACTCTCGCTCTCCGTCAGCCTGTATTTCTCACATCGATACGCCAACTGTGATCGCGTGATACCGAGAAGGCGCGCGGCCGCAGAATAATTGCCGTTCGAAATTTCGACAGCGTGTTCGACCAGATCCCGCTCTATCTTATCCAGCGAGATCGTTTTACCGTCTCCATGTGTCTTCAACAGGGTCTTCAACAGACTCGCAATTCCGGGCGGAGCATCGCCCGAGGCATCCTGTGCGCTTTTGAGCATGCCCCTGCCCGCACCTATCGCAACGGACAAGACATCAGGAGGAAGCGTTTCGCCGCTGGTGAATAGATGCGGCAGATCTATCGCTCCATCTTCCTCTGCAGAGATCACACCCCGCTCGACCAGGTTCTGCAACTCGCGGATATTTCCTGGAAAATCATACGCAAGGAATGCCTTGATCACTGCCGGGGTGAACCCGGTCACTCTTCGAGCGTATTTATCGCAATAAAAGTTGCGGAAGTGGTTCATCAACAAGGGAATGTCGTCTTTCCGCTCGCGAAGCGGCGGGAGTTGAATCGGAAAAACGTTCAGCCGGTAAAATAAATCCTCGCGAAAGTTTCCACTCCGTATCTCTTCGCGCAAATCGACATTCGTTGCCGCCACAACCCTCACATCGACACGCAAACTTCGACTGCCGCCAACTCGTTCGACCTCACCTTCCTGCAGCGCGCGCAACAGCTTTCCCTGTGCGATCGGGCTCAATGTCCCGATTTCATCCAGAAACAAGGTTCCACCATCTGCGCGCTCGAACCGCCCCGGTCGCGAGGCGATCGCTCCCGTGTATGCTCCCCGCTCGACACCGAACAATTCGGATTCGATCAGTGTCTCCGGAATCGCGGCGCAATTGACAGCCACAAAGGGGCTTTCGGACCGACGACTGATGCGGTGGAGCATGTTCGCAAACATCTCCTTCCCCACCCCTGATTCCCCGGTAAACAGTACCGTGGCATCCGTTCTCGCGACGCGCTGAAGCTGATGGCAGGCCGCATTGAACGCGGCGGAAGCGCCCACCATAGCGGTATGGTACGGAACGTTCGGTGCGGAGACTGTCGCTCCCCCCTCTAAACCCGCAACCCCCGTCGGCGCCGCAACGCGACTTGTCGGCGAACCCACGAATTCCTCGGCATTGAGCCGACGCATGTCTTCGGTGATGTCATCCCACAGATCGGCCGATTTGGCGACCAGACGACATACCGAATGCCCCATCGACCGGCAACTGACTTCGCGCGCGATGACGAGTTGCCCGAGCAAGGTGCTGCCGTGCCCCATGGCATAGCCGGTCAGCATCCAGCAGGTCGCCGAAGTTCCAAGACCATATGCTGCAATGTGCTCATCCGCTTCGATCGAGTGATGCCACAGATACTCGCCGTCGAACTGCCCATTCTTCTTGTCGAAGTGGAATCTCACGGGTTCGACCTTGACCATGCCTTCGAATGAATGAAGGCGGGCCTTGTAAAGCGCGGAAAGGTCGGCATCAGGCCAGCGGCCCTGCTCCATGCGGGCGTCGCGCGCACCGGCTATGTAGCCGATGCGCGTGAACAAGCCTCTTGCTTTTTCCATCCCAAGGCTGTCGATCACCTCGCGCCGCAGCGCACCGAATACATTGCCGTGCACCAGGATCATCCGTTGCTCATCAAGCCAGATGTATCCGTCATCGGGCGAGAATGAAAGGCAGGCCGAAATGTCCGCCAAGGATGGCCGGGCATCCGTGCGCTCGCTTGCATGCTTGCCGAGCTTCGACGCGGATGCGGAGGCTTCTTCTCCAGGCTCGGCTCCGTCCTTCTTCTTGATCACAGGCTTTCTCCTCGTCGCGAACATATTTGCATTTTCACCATTCCAGCAGCGGCTTCACTCGACCATTTTCAGGATTTTGTGAAATCCATTCAAGGCATGAAAATGGTGCAAAGCAATATTTTTTATCGTAACAGCAGATTTGTTTATCGAACTTGCTGCGACTCTCGCATGTTGCGCCGCACGAAATTGCTTGTACCACTGCGCTGGCATCAGTCTTGCTGAACGAGATGCGGGGTGAAGAGCCATCACACTGGAACGATGGAAACGTGCGATCCGGCCAGATTTTTCTCCAACGAACCCGGGATGTAGCGATGATCAAAGAAGGCGATTTGTTGTGGACCCCCAGCGCCGACTGGGTAGCGAACG
>CAYXEY010000424.1:0-5162 GCA_964464105.1 uncultured Planctomycetaceae bacterium | reverse complement strand
AGCTCAGACCCAAGCCGTGCATCAACTGATTCGGGACCACGCCGACGCATACTTCGTTGCGAAGTCACTGAACACATCGGCGTGAACCAGCCCGGCGAGAATCTCCAGGCTGTCCACGATGCGCGGACCGGAACGATTGAAGTACGCATTTCCATCCACCGCGTAGATGCGCCGGGCCTTGAACGCGGTCATGTCATACCATCCGGGATAGCTCTTGAGGTCGTGGGCCTCGCGCAGCGTGCGCTTCAGATCAAACCCGCACGGCATGACCACGACCACTTCTGGATCGAACTCCAGCATCGCGTCGTGATCGACTTCGATCGACTTCTCGCCGGCGCGAACAAGACTACATTGTCCGCCGGCGTACTCAATCAGCGTCGGCATCCAGTTGCCGCCCAGCATCATCGGCTCGATCCACTCGATGCACATCACGCGCGGCCGCGATTTGGCCGCCGCGGACCGCGTGCAAACCGATTCGATGCGCGATCGAATTGATTGAATGAGTTGATCGCCTGCGGCCGAACATCCGGTCGCTCCGGCGACGGCCCGCACGTCCTCGAAGATCCCTTCAAGGCTTCCGGGGTTGAGCGCCACCACCCGTGCGGATGCCAGCGCCGGTTGCGACGCCGCCGCACGGACGATGTCATCCGGGCTGACCGCGCAAACCGCGCATTGCTTCTGCACAATGATCACATCAGGCTTGAGTGAGGCGAGCAACGCCGCATCCACGTCGTAGAGCGACCCATTCGTTGACGCCAGCGCCCGCACTTCATCGTCAATTGCCTTGCTAGGGGCATTTGCATTGATACGCGTCTTCGTCACGCGCGGACGATTCGCAATCTCTGCCGGGTAATCGCATTCGTGGCTGACAGCGACGACACAGTCGGCAAGCCCGACGGCGCAGGCGATCTCGGTGCCGCTGGCGAGTGTGGATGCGATGCGAATCGATTGGCTCATGGAATCCGAATCTTGAATTAACCTAAAAAAACCTGCCCATGCTGCTCAACAAGCCAATGGCCCCCGTCGCCAGCAGCACCCACGCAATCCATTTCGTGTGCCGCGAAAACCCCCGGCCGCCCGGCGTCACCGGCTTCACCCACGCGCCGCAGTGATTGCACTTCGGTGCGTCGGGCCACATGCCGCGTCCGCACGATGGGCAGACCATGTCGTCGTCGTCCGCATCGTTATCGGCGTCAACATCCTGCGGCAGCGGGTCGTCGCGCTCGTCCTCATCGTAATCGAATGAGTCGTCGGCGGTGGGCATGGCTACTTGACCAGCTTGAGGATGTCCTTGAAGCGGGGATGATCACAGCGCTCGATCAGTTCGAAGATGATCGCTTCCGAGGAGGTCAATTCCACGCCGGCGCGGCTCATTCGGCGGAATGCCGCATCAGCGTCGCTTGGGCGCCGCGACCCAACCCCGTCTTCGGGCAAGAAGGGCACATAATCAACCCGAATCAGATCTAGCGCAGTCTGCTGCACGCAGACGTGGGCCTCTTCTCCCACGAGGATGATGTGCTCGCGATGGGTGGCCTGCAGGGCGGCGCGAAAGCCCTCGTCGCGCCAGCAACTGCACGTCGTTTTGACCAGCGGCATGAGTGCAGCGGCTTCGCGGATCGGCGCCACGGTCGATCCCAACCCCTGCGGATACTGCTCGGTCATGAGGATCGGAATATCGAGAATCTTCGCTGCGGCAATCAACTTGATGATGTTCGCGGCCAGGGCATCCGGCGGCATGCTGCCGATGGCGGCATGCATTTTTTCCTGCACATCGATGACCACCAGGGCGGTCAGCCCGGCTTCCAGCATGTTGGTGTGCGGCACGGTGATGCAGCTCCGTGGGTGCGCGATCGATCCATTCGACCGACTCGCCCATGTAAATCGCCGATTGAGACTGTACTCAACCCGTCGATGCCCCGCAATTCGCAGTGCAATCATCCATCGCACTCCCCGCGTGTGATCGGTACGATGCGCAGGGCACGGTAGAACGCTCCGCTCGCGATCGGCAGGAACGCACATGTCGCTGGAAGGCAAGATCATCCTCATCACCGGCGCCACCGGCGGGCTGGGCCGCCGACTGACCCACGCGTTCGCCGATGATGGCGCGCACCTGGCCCTGGCCGCCCGGACATTTCCCGATTTGTATGCAATGGAGAACGAGCTGCTCGCGCGCAACCGCCGCGCGGTCGGGTTTCCCTGTGACGTGCGCTACGAGGACGAGGCCATTCGCCTGATCCATCGCGTGGTCAACCGGTTCGGACGGATCGATTGTCTCATCAATGCCGCCGGCGCCGCAGGCCCGCGGCAGGTCCTGGTGGACTATCCGCTCGACCCGTGGCGCGATGTTATTTCGACCAATCTGACCGGCACGTTCCTGATGTGCCGCGAGGTGCTGCCGTGGATGCTGCGGCAGAACGCCGGCTCGATCATCAACGTGACCAGCGGCGTGACCTCGGGCAAGTCGGGCTGGGGTGCTTATCTTGCGAGCAAATGCGCGGTCGAGGGCCTGACCCGGATGCTCGCGACCGAAGTGCGCGACGCGGGCGTGCGCGTGAACATGGTTGATGTCGGCACACCGAAGGTCGACAAGCGCGGAACCGAATGTGGACAGGAAGTCGCGACGCCGTTTCTCTGGCTGGCGAGCGATTACTCGAGCAAGACGAATGGGAGGAGAATTGTCGCAGCGGAATTCACCGTGCCTGCGACGGTTTGAACTGCAAGTCAGTCTTCTTCGCGGGCGTCGCGGTATTCGTCAAGCCAGGCCATCTGGATGGCTTCAAGTTTTGCTTCGTTGGATTTGTGCGGATCGTCGCCGAAATCGGGCAGGGCAATCACCCACTCGCGCAGATCGGTGAAGCGCACCGCCAGCGGATCCTGTGCCGGCATCTTCTCATGCAGTAGGATGCCGATGTCTTCGCTGTCGAGCCAGGTGAGTTTCTTGGGCACGCTCAATCGTCCTGCTTCGTGGTCATGCCGTCAGTGCCATGTGGCTCGCGGACGAGATTTCGGTTCCAGGCGGGTATCTTCACCCGCACCACAGGAGCCGTCCCGTCAGGCACACATTGGCAGCCGAGGCGGCTATTCGATTTGAGGTCGTAGGCCTTCTCAAGCTGGTCCTCCTCGGCTTCGACAGCCTCGTTGCAGCTCTTGGCGCCTTCCAGCACCCAGATGTGGCAGGTGCTGCATGCGCACACGCCGCCGCAGGCATGGTCCAGCTCAATGTGATGACCCATGCAGATATCGAGGATGCTGCCAGGCAGGCCGTGATCCTCATAGGGCACTTTCGCCGGATCGATCTCCAGCTTGTGCTCCTTGTTCTGCTCGTCAATGACGATCAGCGTGTATTTCTGCTTCGGAGGGGACACTTCCCCGTCGATGTATGGATTCTGTCCGCCCATAAATCTCAAATCTCAGATTTCAAATTACCAGATCCAAAGTCCGCCAGGGTGGAATCGAACCACCGACCTGCAGCTTATAAGGCTGTCGCTCTCACCACTGAGCTACTGGCGGTCACGCGCCAGGACGACACTCAATGTTGAAAACGTATGCTCACGAACAAACCCTCAAACGGTCATCACCTGCGATATCTTAGCATTCTCCGGGCAATTGAGACATAGCGAACAAACGCTTGCAATCGATGTTATTCGCTACGCAGCGCCTCGGTGATGGCCAGGTTCGCCAGTTCTTCCGTCGATTTTCCAAATCGATCCAAGGCCTGGTGCAGCGTGTTTGCATCAGACGTCTCTCCCGCAAGTCGCCTAAGTTCCGCCATGTTCTCAGTCAACCTGCTTCGCTCGCCCGGCGGGAGCATGTGACCAAACTTCGCCAAAGTCTGCTCGGTCTTGTGTGTGTCAAACTCGACCTGGTTTCGCAGATCGATCAAGCGGTGCGCCGACATGTCCTCTCGGGCGTGGGCGATCGACTCCTGCTCGATCCGCCGCACTTCCTCGCGGGTGAGGCCGTGATTGGGAATAACCTGCACGGTGGCATTCGCGCCGGAGCGCTCTTCCCGGGCCGCGACGTTGAGAATGCCATTCGCATCGATTAAGAATTCGACGTCAATCTTGGGAATGCCGGCGGGCATCGGCGGAATGCCGCGCAGGTCGAATGTCGCCAGGCTGCGGCAATCAGCCGCCAGCTCGCGCTCACCCTGCAGCACGTTGATTTTCACGTTAGCCTGTCCATCGACAAACGTCGTGAATCGTTCGACCGCGCGGCAGGGAATCCGCGTGTTGCGCGCAATGAGCTTGCCCATCGCTCCTCCCATGGTCTCGATGCCGAGGGAGAGCGGCGTAACGTCGAGGAGCAGCGCGTCGGCGCGTCCACCCGCGAGAATCTGGGCCTGCACGGCGGCGCCCAAGGCCACGACTTCGTCGGGATTCAGCGCTGTGTAGGGCTTGCACTCGAAGAACTGCTCCACGCGGCGGCGGATCATGGGCATGCGCGTCGATCCGCCGACGAGCACCACTTGATGGATGTCGGCGTTGGTCAGACCGGCGTCGCGCCGGGCCCGCTCGCAGGCGGCCACCGTTCGTTCGACCAAATCTCTGGTCAGACGTTCAAATTCAGCGCGATCGATGGTTCGCTTGAACACACGACCCTCTCCGAGGTCGAGTTCTATCTGCGCGGCCACCTCGTTGCTCAGCCGGATCTTCACCTGCTCGGCCAGCAGCCTCAGGGCCTGTCGCGTCGCAGGCGAGTCGATGTCCACCTTGAACTGGGCACGCACTTCTTCGTGCACCAGCGTGATGATTCGTCTGTCAAAATCGTCGCCGCCCAGATGCGTGTCGCCTGACGTCGACAGCACTTCAAACGTGCCGTCGGTCAACTGCAGAATGGAGACGTCAAAGGTGCCGCCGCCGAGATCGAACACGACGATCGTCGAATTGTCCGCCGCTACGTCCATTACGCTGCTGCCGACACCGGCACATTTCGTCTTGTCGCCGACGACGAGTGAGACACCCCGGGACGAGGCCTTCTTGTCAGGCGTGCCGCGCGCGCCGATACCGTAAGCCAGCGCCGCGGCGGTCGGCTCGTTGATGATCCGCACCACCTCCAGACCGGCGATGCGGCCGGCGTCGCGCGTCGCCTGCCGCTGGGCATCGTCGAAATAGGCCGGCACGGTGATGACCGCCTTGTTCACGTCGCGGCCGAAGTGCTTT
>CAYXEY010000423.1:4324-5170 GCA_964464105.1 uncultured Planctomycetaceae bacterium | reverse complement strand
TACGTGAAGGGCGGCAACGTGCCGTGGCACGATCATGTCGACTATTGGATGAACACCACGGCGCACGCGTTCGCGTACTTGTGGCCCGACGCATGGTTCGATCACGAGCTGCGCGAAATCCAGGACGCTTTCATCGCGAAATCACAGCCCTCGTTCGTGGGATACTGCGTCAGCACTTCGGCGCTCGGGGCCAGCGACGGCCGCGATGGCCACGCGCGTGCGCTGGTGCGTCTCGACCGATTCTGCCAGTGGATCGTGCAACATGAACGCGGCACGGTGGACATTACGCTCATGTCGGATCACGGTCACAACCTGATGCGCAGCGACCGCATCCCCCTGCCGGAGACACTGGAGCGGATGGGCTATCGCGTGACCGACGGCCTGCGAAGTTCCGGCGATGTGGTCGTCCCGGAGTTTGGCATCGTGACCTGCGCCGCATTGTCGACGCTCGCGCCCGATCGGTTGTCGCGCGACGTCGTGAGCATCGATGGAATCCGGCTTGCGACTTACCGGGACGCAAAGTCTGATGAACTGGTTGTCATCGCGCGCGACGGCGAAGCCCGGATCAGCCGCGATTCCGATGGTCGCTACACATACCGCACGCTCCGAGGCGATCCGCTGGGCCTCAGGCCGATCATCGCGAAAATGGTCAGCGGCACGTTATTGCGAAGCGACTCACCGCTCGACCCGGAGATGCTGCGCAGCGCCACGATGACGCATACTTATCCCGATGCGGTGCACCGTTTATGGCGAGCTTTTCACGGGTTGGTCGAAAACACGCCCCACGTGTTGATCGACGTCGATGACGGCCACCCGGGTCAAACGAAACTTCTTGGTAAGATAATG
>CAYXEY010000423.1:0-4314 GCA_964464105.1 uncultured Planctomycetaceae bacterium | reverse complement strand
CGGCAATCTCGGTCAACTCAGCTCCAGCGGCTTCTGCATGACCACGGCGGGCGAGCTATCGCAGAATTTGCGAATGGATGAACTTGCGGCCAATTTGGAATCGTTTCGGTTCCATGTGCGCCGCGGAAGTTCCAAACCTGCCAATTAAGCAGTTCGCAGATATCGCATTCCATCGCCAGAGACATGACGACTCCAATTTGGATATGATTCCACCTACGCTGTGGAAACCCATCACACTTGGAGGCCTCACATGAGCACCATTACACAACTTGTATTGGCACTGTCGTTCTCCATGCAGCAGACCCCGCCTGCGCCCCCCGCTCCCCCTGCTTCGCCGGCGCCGGCGGCTTCTCAACAAGCCGACGAGAAGGCCATCCGCGATAACGCCGCAAAGTACGCTGAAGCGTTTAACAAGGGTGATGTCGACGCACTCGCCGCGCAGTATGCCCCGGACGCGATTTACGACGAAGCCGAGGGTCCCGTGATCCACGGCCGCGATGAGATTCGTAAGGTGCTGGCGGCCAACATTGCCGAAAACCCCGGCACCAAGATGGCTATCGAAATCAGTTCGATCCGCTTCGCAAAGGGTCGCGGCATCGAACTCGGCACGGCGACACTGACCCCTCCGAAGGGTGACCCCGTGACCGTCGCCTATCGTGCGCTCCATGCAAAACAATCCGATGGAAAATGGCTTTTGACCAGCGTCGGCCCAGATGTGACCGCAGAGGGCGCCACCACCGCCGGCCCGCTTGATGAATTGAGCTGGATGCTTGGCTCGTGGAAGGATTCTGAGGCGGAAATAGATCTCAGCAGCACATGCAAGTGGGATCCCAACCGACGGTTCATGGTGCGCAGTTTTGTAATGAAGGAGGAGAACCGT
Organism: uncultured Planctomycetaceae bacterium; assembly: GCA_964464105.1. Classification (GTDB taxonomy): domain Bacteria; phylum Planctomycetota; class Phycisphaerae; order UBA1845; family UTPLA1; genus CAYXEY01. The sequence continues at coordinate 3,434 of CAYXEY010000423.1, read as the reverse complement.
TCTGTGCTGGAGGTCACCGAAATAATCGGCTGGGATGCAGCCGCTCGTGGCGTTCGCTCCTGGGTATTCGACTCGGACGGCGGCTTTAACCAGAGCACCTGGGCCAAGCGTGGTGACGACTGGATTATTTCGGCGAAGGGGACGCTTCCCGATGGCGGGCGCGCGTCGGCGGTGAACATTATCCACCGCATCGATGACAACAATTTCACCTGGGCGTCGATCGACCGTGACGTCGACGGTGAGATGCTCCCCGATGTCGACGATGTCAAGATGGTCCGCGTGCCCGAGACGCAGGCAACTGACGGAGGGAACAAATAATGAAACGCCTTTTATTTGTCCTGCTCGTATCATGCATGTGGATCGTGACCGATACAACTGATGTTCAGGCCGGGCGTGGCGGGGGCCGCGGCGGTGGAGCACGTGGAGGCGGCTCTCGTGGAGGTGGAGGCTCTCGCGGCGGCGGTCGCTCGCCTTCGTTCAGCCGCTCCAGCGGCGGATCTCGCCCATCCGCCCGACCCGCACCGCGCCCCACCCAGCGCCCAACACAGCGACCTACCCAGCGACCAACTGGTGGCCGGACGCCATCTATGAATCGCCCGAGTGGCGGGGGTTTTAGCGGCGGCGGTCGACCCTCGCAATTGCCGTCGAATCGTCCGAGTGGCGGGAATTTAGGAGGCTCATCCAATCGTCCAGGCGGAGGCATTGGCGGCAATCGACCATCGCAATTGCCCTCGAATCGTCCCGGCGGCAACCTTGGCGGCGGATCCAATCGACCAGGCGGTGGCATTGGCAATCGTCCATCTTCCGGCGATCTCGGCAACTTCCTCGGCATGCCAACACAAGGAGGTGGTGGCCGACCGTCGCAACTACCGGCCAATCGGCCCGGCGGCGGAGGCGTGGGGGGAACAAATCGCCCGAGTGGCCCCGCAGGCGCTTGGGGTAATCGACCCGGTGGCGGTGGCCTTTTGGGTTCCGGTTCCGGACACCGCCCCTCACAGCTTCCGTCAAACCGCCCCGGTGGTGGTATTGATAATCGCCCCGGAATCGGTAATCGACCGTCACAACGTCCAGCCCGTGGCGATCGAAACGGTTGGAACAACTATCGCGGCAATCGCGCGAACAATATCCGCAACTTCTCGAATAACAACATCAATTTCAATCGGGTCTGCAATCGCCCCGGTGGTTGGTGGGGTGGCGGCCATGGTTACGGCCACGGCTTCGCGCATGGCTGGGCCGCGTCGAACAGGTGGCACGGGTGGGGCGGCTGCTGGGGCTGGCACGGCTGCGCGCCGGGCGCCTGGTGGGGTGTTGCCACTTCCGCGGTCGCGATCGGGAGTTGGTGTGTCGGACTCGCGATCGACGGTGACGACGACGACATCGAATACAACTACGGCGATAACATTTACATTCAAAACGAAACGGTCTACAGAGACGACAAGCCCCTGGCTTCAGAGGAGGAGTACGCCACACAGGCCATTCAATATGCCAGCGTGGAAGTTCCCCCGCCCCCACCCATGCCCGAAGACCAGACTCAGGCCACACCCGATCAGGACGCGGCCATGCAGGAGTTCATGGACAACTGGATGCCATTGGGAGTTTTCGCAGTGGGACGGGAGCACGAAGACACCACCTCGCCTCGCTATTTCCTGCAGATCGCGGTGAGCAAGGACGGTTATCTCGCCGGCACCTGTTACGATTCCGTCGGCGATAAGACTGTTCCGATTACGGGATCGGTCGACAAGGCGTCGAAGCGTGCCGCGTGGAAAATGGCCGACAACAACGACGTGGTCATGGAGACCGGCATCTTCAACCTGACCCAGGACACCGCGCCGGCCATGCTCCACTTCGGCAAGGACAAGTCGGAGACGCGCCTGCTCGTCCGAATGGAAAAGCCCAAGGACAATCAGTCGACGATGTCGCCCACATTCACTCCGTAAGGGCAGCTAAGCCTTTCTCTTAATTGGGTAATCCTGACATGGCCGCGCGTTTTCGCGCGGCCATGTTTCATTGTGTCGCGAAACTACACCTTCTATGGAACGAGCGCGTCCACAAACAACTGCAAGTCGCGGCCGTTCACCTGTCCATCGCCGTTCATATCGCCGTTCTGCTGGCAGTTGAAGTTCGCCGAGTATTGCACCGGATCGGTCAGAGCCAGCACCATCGGTTGAATGTCCGCCACGGTCAATGACCCGCTGCAATTGAGATCGCCATTACCCGCCGGCGCATAGATCTGAAAATCGATGACTGTCTGCGCGAAGACGTTGGTGGTGGGCCAGGGCGAAACGCCGAGATTGGGGTAGTGCTCCATGAGCAGGATGTGAAAGCCTGCGGCGAGCGGGTAGTTCTGCTGGGTCACGCCGACCACCGGCACCTCGGTGAACTGGTTGTTCACGCCCAGCGAATGGTTGATGGCCATGGCATTGAGGATCTGCTCGGCGGCCCCGGAGGTGTTGGATGTTGTGGTCACGGTCACGCTCAAGGTCGCCGGCGACGCGAGCATAAACGAGTAGCGGAAGTACCCGTTTCCGCCGAAGGTACCGCTGTGCGGTGGATTGCCGCCCGGCGCCGGATCAGTCGCAATCCAGTTAATCTGCATCGTGGCGCTGCCGCTGGCGCCGCCCGCATTCACGCCGCCAATACATGTCGCCAGCACGTCGCATGAATGCCCGCCGGGAATCTCTTCAAATTGATGCTCGCTGAGATTGAATGGCCCCAGTGAACCAAAGTACTCGTCGTAGGTCATGGTTCCGAACGGAGTCGGATCGACGTGTGCATACGCCCCGGCCTTGGCCGTGACGGAGACCGGCGTCACCTGGGCTGCGGCCGTGCCTATCCGTCCGGCTATCGCGACGGCTGTAATTGCAAGCGTCCACGGACAATTCCGAGAGAAGTAAGACATGAAAATGCCCCTCGATAAGACGACGCCAAAACGACCCGTCTGCGACCGACCACTGGCCGGGCCGAGGCACGCGTCTGGGGTGTCTTTTCGCGGGCGAACCCGATCTTTCAGGAAATTCGTGCTGATTGTTGGGATCGGGCCAGAACGCCGAAATCAGAGACTTAATCGGGGACCAACCGCCACGACCGGCAACTGCGGGAGTCGAACGGTCTTCAATTCGGGATTGCCCAATTGACCGCAGGCCCCCATGACCGACCGGCCCTTGGTGTTGCGCCGGAAGATCAATTGACCCGTCTGCATGACCAGGGCCTGAAACTCAATAAGGGCCTCTTCAGTGGGCGGCTCATAGGGTGATCCATCGCGCGGGTTGTAAGGAATGAGATTGACCACGGTCGGCAGACCCCGGAGATAGGCAGCCAGTTCCAAGGCGTGCTCCAGCCGGTCGTTCAATCCCGCGATCGCAACGTACTCAATCAGCACGTGCCCCCCCGCCCGCACTGGAAACTCCGCAATGGCCTCCCGCAGCCGGGCCATC
>CAYXEY010000422.1:0-5183 GCA_964464105.1 uncultured Planctomycetaceae bacterium | reverse complement strand
ATCGCGTCGAAGTCCTCGACCGTATGCTGCTGCTTGAAAAGCTTCAGTAGGTCTCTCATGTATCACCACCTGCCATTGTTCGGTCCGCGCGTTTACTGATTTCCGGTAGCCGCGTGAGTTAGTCCTTCTCGAGTTCCATATTGATGGCGAGAGAACGGATTTCCTTGACGAGTACATTGAATGACTCGGGCATTCCGGCCGCTACCTCATGCGTATCGTCCACGATGTTCTTGTACATCTTGGTACGACCCTGCACGTCATCAGACTTGACGGTCAGCATCTCCTGCAGCGTGTACGACGCACCGTATGCTTCAAGCGCCCAGACTTCCATCTCACCGAAGCGCTGGCCGCCGAACTGGGCCTTGCCACCCAGCGGCTGCTGCGTAACCAGACTGTACGGACCGGTTGAGCGCGCATGCATCTTGTCATCAACCAGATGATTGAGCTTCAGCATGTACATGTAGCCAACGGTCGTCGTTCGGTCGAATGCCTCGCCCGTGCGTCCGTCATACAGCTGCGCCTGGCCAGAAAGCGGCAAGTCCGCAAGCTGCAGCAGGCTCTTTATCTCGTCTTCGCTGGCACCGTCGAACACCGGGGTCGCAATCGGCACACCATGCCGGAGGTTGCCGGACAGCTCGTCGATCTCGGTATCGGTCAGCTCGCTGAGTTTGACCTTCTGTCCGCCGGTCTTGTTGTAGATCTCGTCGAGAAACTTTCGCTTCTCGGCCATGGCGGCATTTGCGTCGATCAGTGCTCCGATCTTGCGACCGAGTTCCTTGGCCGCCCAGCCCAGATGGGTCTCCAGCACCTGGCCGATGTTCATGCGCGAGGGCACACCGAGCGGGTTGAGGACGATGTCGACCGGGGTTCCGTCTGCCAGGTACGGCATGTCTTCCACCGGCACGATGGTGGAGATGACACCCTTGTTGCCGTGACGCCCTGCCATCTTGTCGCCAGGCTGAATACGACGCTTGACGGCCAGATAGACCTTGACCATCTTCAGCACGCCGGGCGCCAGGTCATCGCCGGCGGTTATCTTCTTGCGCTTTTCCTCGAAGCGACGGTCGAACTCCTGGCGCTGCTGACGAAGGCGCTCGGCAGCCTGCTCGAGCTGCGCATTCGCATCATCGTTGGTCAGGCGGATCTCGAACCACTTCTCGCGGGCCAGTTCAGCCAGATAGCCCTGCGTGATCCGGCCACCCGACTTGAGTGATCCCGGACCGCCTTCGCTCTGCTTGCCGACCAGCATGCGCTCGACACGCTGGAAGATGTCCTCTTCGAGGATGCGCAACTGATCGTCAAAGTCCTTGCGCACGCTCTCGAGCTCGGCGGTTTCGATCGCCAGTGCCCGGCTGTCCTTGTCCACGCCGTCACGGGTGAAGACACGAACGTCGATAACCGTACCGTCCATGCCGGGCGGTACCCGCAGGCCCATATCCTTTACGTCCGAAGCTTTCTCGCCAAAGATCGCACGCAGGAGCTTCTCCTCCGGCGTCAGCTGGGTTTCGCCCTTGGGCGTAACCTTGCCGACGAGGATATCTCCGGCACGCACCTCGGCGCCAATATAGGCAATACCTGCCTCATCCAGCTTGGCGAGCGCAGTCTCGCCGACATTGGGGATATCGGCAGTGATTTCCTCGGGCCCGAGCTTCGTATCGCGGGCGACACAGGCGAGCTCTTCGATGTGAATCGTCGTGAAACGATCCTCTTCGACCAGCCGCTCGGAAAGCAGGATGGAATCTTCGAAGTTGTATCCGTTCCAGGGCATGAAAGCCACGAGCAGGTTCTGCCCGAGCGCAAGCTCGCCGAGACTGGTGGAGGCACCGTCAGCGAGCACGTCACGCTTCGCGATCACGTCGCCGGCCTTTACCAGCGGCCGCTGATTGATACAGGTGTTCTGGTTGGAACGCGTGTACTTCGTCAGGTTGTAGATGTCGACACCCGGCTCACCGGCGATGGTCTCATCGTCGTTGACCCGAACAACAATACGCGAGGCATCAACGGAATCCACCGTGCCGCCACGACGGGCAACGACAGTAACGCCGGAATCCACCGCAACCGCCCGTTCCATTCCGGTACCGACCAGCGGCACATCGGAACGCAACGTGGGCACAGCCTGACGCTGCATGTTCGCGCCCATGAGGGCGCGGTTTGCGTCGTCATGCTCCAGGAACGGAATCAGCGACGCAGCGACCGAAACGGTCTGCTTTGGCGACACGTCCATGAAGTCGATTCGTTCGCGCGGCAACAAAGTGAATTCGTTCTGGTGTCTTACCGATACCAGCTCTTCAACGAACGCACCTTTGGAGTCCATTTCGGCATTCGCCTGCGCAATGACGTGCAGGCCTTCTTCAATGGCCGACAGATACTCGATTTCGTCCGTTACCCGGCCATTCTTGACCTTGCGGTACGGCGTCTCGAGGAAGCCATAATCGTTGGTCCGCGCATAAACAGACAGGGAATTGATCAAGCCGATGTTCGGGCCTTCCGGCGTTTCAATCGGGCAGACCCGGCCGTAGTGCGTCGGATGCACGTCACGGACTTCGAAGCCGGCACGCTCACGGGTCAGGCCACCCGGGCCAAGTGCCGATACGCGACGCTTGTGGGTAACCTCGGAGAGCGGATTGTTCTGGTCCATGAACTGTGAGAGCTGGCTGGACCCGAAGAACTCCTTGACCGCCGCCGCAACCGGCTTGGCGTTGATGAGTTCCTGCGGCATGAGGCCTTCGGAGTCGGCAATTGTCAGGCGCTCCTTGACCGCGCGCTCGACCCGCACCAGGCCGACGCGGAAGGCGTTCTCAGCCATTTCACCGACACTGCGAACACGGCGGTTGCCGAGGTGATCGATATCATCTACCTGGCCACGACCGTTACGGATTTCCATAAGCGTCCGCAGCGTGTCGATGATGTCTTCCTTGGTGAGCACGCCTGTACCCGTAATCTCCGTCCGTCCAACACGCCGGTTGAACTTCATCCGCCCCACGCCAGAGAGGTCATAGCGCTCGGCATTGAAGAACAGGTTATGGAACAGGTTCTCGGCCGCATCCTTGGTCGGTGGCTCGCCCGGACGCATCATGCGATACACCTCGACGAGTGCATCGAGTCGCGTGACTGATGAGTCGATTCGCAGGGTGTTCGAGATATACGGACCGCGATCCAGATCGTTCACATAAAGTGTCTGGATATGCTTCACGCCCTTCTCGATGAACTGGTCAACCATCGCCAGGGTCAGCTCATCATTGGCGCGTGCAAGCAGTTCGCCGGTTGCCTTGTCGACGACGTCGTGAGCAAGGATCTTGCCTTCCAGATATTCCCTGGGAACCTCCAGTGTCTTGGCACCGGAGTCTTCAAGCTCGCGAACGTGGCGGGCGCTGATTCTGCGGCCTTCTTCGACGATCAGCTTGCGGCCGATCTTGATGTCAAAGGTCGCGGTGTCACCACGCAAACGCTGCGGAACGAGCCCGAACTCGAATCCCTTCGAGGAAAGGTAGAAGTCATTCTTCTCGAAGAAGAGATCAAGCATCTCCTGGTTCGAAAGGTTGAGCGCCCGCAGGATGATGGTGACGGGCAGCTTGCGCCGCCGATCGATTCGGGCAAACACGCAATCCTTCGGATCAAATTCAAAATCCAGCCACGAACCGCGGTACGGAATGATTCTTGCCGAGAAGAGCAGCTTGCCCGACGAATGGGTCTTGCCCTTGTCATGGTCAAAAAACACGCCTGGCGAACGGTGCAACTGGGATACGATCACCCGCTCCGTACCGTTCACCACAAAGGTACCGTGCTCGGTCATCAGCGGCATTTCGCCGAGATAGACCTCCTGCTCACGGACTTCCTTGACAACTTTTTTGCTCGCTGACGCTTCCTTGTCATAGATGACCAGGCGCACCTGGACGCGCAGTGGGGCAGCATAGGTTAGCCCCCGCAGCTGGCATTCCTTGACGTCAAACACTGGCTCACCCAGCCGATAGCTGAGGTATTCGAGTGCGGCGCTACCAGAGTAGCTGATGATCGGGAACACGCTCTTGAAAGCAGCGTGCAGCCCGATGTCATTGCGGCCCTCGACAGACTTGTCTTCCTGCAAGAATTTCTTGTAGGAATCAACCTGAATGGAGAGGAGTGGAGGAACGCCAAGGATGCTCGGCCGTTTGCCAAAATCCTTGCGGATACGCTTCTTGTCGGTAAAGGAAAAAGTCATGACGCAGCACCTCTGTCAGGGCACCCGTAGTCGGAATACGGAGCAAAGATGGCCACGGCCGGCACCTGCGGTACCGACCGTTGCCACAAACTCCCAAATCGCATCAGCGCGAGCCTCACAGCCCGCACAGGCCATAAAGCATCAGCCTGCAACCGCTCACTTGATCTCTGCGGTAGCGCCGGCTTCTTCGAGCTGCTTCTTGATGGCCGCCGCGTCGTCTTTCGAGACGCCTTCCTTGACGACCGACGGCGCGCCCTCTACCAGATCCTTGGCTTCTTTCAGACCGAGGTTGGTAATGGTACGGATCGCCTTGATGACGCCGACCTTGTTTTCGCCGAAGGCCTTGAGGGTCACCGTGAATTCAGTCTGCTCCTCGACTGCAGCAGCGGCGACGGTGCCACCCGCGGCAGCAACTGCTACCGGCGCAGCGGCTGATACACCCCACGAATCTTCGAGCATCTTCACGAGCTCGACGATCTCCATGATGGGCTTGGCGCTCAGTTCGCTGAGCAGTTCCTGGTTCGAAAGAGCCATGGTCAAATCTCCTTGAGTACTTAATTAAGTCGGGTTATCCGAATACGGTAAAAACTGATGCAGCCTCAGGCGACCTCTTCCGCCTTCCCGCGCGCCGCGAGTACCCGCGCAACGAGTGCGGGGGGCTCTGCAAGCGTACGGACCAGCTTGGTAGCTGGCGCCAGAAAGACACCGAGCAGCATGGCCCGGGCCTGATCCAGCGTGGGCAGACTCGCTAGGCGCTCAAGATCAGCCGGACCGTAGAGCACGCCACCGATGGCGACGGCCTTGGTAACCAGCTTTTCATTGGTCTTGGCGAAATCCTTGAATACCCGGGCAGCAGCGCCCGGATCTTCGCGGGAAAACGCCAGGATGAGCGGCCCCTTGAGGGTCTCCTTGAGGCATGCAAACTCGGTGCCTTCAACGGCCCGTTTGGCGAGGGTGTTCTTGACCACGCGGACGTAGACGCCCT
>CAYXEY010000421.1:0-5190 GCA_964464105.1 uncultured Planctomycetaceae bacterium | reverse complement strand
GCCGCCGAAGTGCCGCTCTATCTGCTGTGGTATCTCACGCGCTCCTACGGCAAGGTCGATTCGCTCACCAAGCTGGTCGACGACTACGCCTTCTATGTCATCCCCATGGTCAACCCCGACGGACGGGCCTATTGGTTCGACAGCCCAAACACGCCGGACTCGTCCCGAACCGGCAAGAAGCCGACCGACAACGACAACGATGGGCAAATGGACGAGGATGGCCCTGACGACCTCGATGGCGACGGACAGATCCTGCAGATGCGCCGCCGCAACCCCAACGGCCGCTGGAAGGACAATCCAACCGACGCGCGGCTGATGGTCCCCTGCAAGCCGGGCGAACCGGGGCAGTACGACCGGCTCGGACTCGAAGGCATCGACAACGATGGCGACGGCTCGGTGAACGAGGACGGCCCCGGCGGATACGACCTCAATCGCAACTGGCCGACCGACTGGCAGCCGGAATACATGCAGTTCGGGGCCAGCGAGTTTCCGCTATCGCACCCTGAATCGCGCGCCATTGCTACATTCGTCGAAACGCATCCAAACATCGCCGCGGCCCAGGCGTTCCACAATGCCGGCGGCATGATCCTTCGCGGTCCGGGCGCGCAGAATACGCCGGAATACCCGGGCCCCGACGTCGCCGTCTACGACCATCTCGGCCAGACCGGCGAGCAGATGCTGCCCTTCTATCGCTACATGATCTCATGGAAAGACCTTTATACGGTTCACGGCGGCTTCATTGAATGGACCTTTGAAGGTCTCGGCATCTTCAGCTTCACCAACGAGCTATGGACCGGCGACCAGATGTTCAACAAGAAAAGCGAGTCTGGCTTCTTCGGACGCGGCGAGGACATGATCAAGTTCGATGACCTGCTCCTCTTCGGTCAGACGCACAAGCCGTGGAAACCGTTCAAGCATCCCGTGTATGGCGATGTCGAAATTGGCGGATTCGTGAAGTTCAGCACGCGCGTGCCGCCGGGCTTCATGCTGGCCGAGCTGTGCCACCGCAACGCGGCCTTCTGCATCTTCCACGCCCAGGCCATGCCCAAGTTGGAGTTCGTCAAAACCGAGGTCGTCAGCCGCGGCCCGGACCTCTGGCAGGTGACGGCGCATGTGCGCAATAGCAAGATCATTCCGACCGTCGCGGCTCTCGCCGAACGGCACGGCATCGGCAACCGGGATTACATCGAGATCAAGTCGACCACCGCCGCCGCAACCACGTCTCCCGCGACAACACAGGCTTCGAGTTCGTCTCCCTTGAGGGAGAGGGCTGGGGCGAGGGAAACAACGACGCAGAACTCCAAGAACAGCGGCGCAACCGTCATCGCAGGCGGCGCGATCAATGATCCTTATTACGCAGCCTTCATGCCGGTCGAACACCAACCCCAGCGGCTCTGGGTGGACGGCGGCATCCGCGGTGAAGAGACGCGACTCTTCCGCTGGATCGTCTCGGGCAGCGGCAACGTCGAAATCTCGTACCACGCCGACAAGGCGAAATCGATATCGACGGTCGTAGAATTAAAGGCGCCATGACCGGTCCCGGGAAAACAGGCGCGCACAAGGCCCCCTGCCCGGCAGGGCGGGCTTCACGCCCAACCCCTGTGTGAAAACACCCGCCTGCGTATCGATTTACACAAGTCTCTCGCAGCGTCGTTCTGAAACAACCCTCAACGCGATAGGGAAAAACCGATCGTGTTGGGTCGGTGACTCTCAAAAAAACGCGATTGCGCGCAGGAAACAGGGACGCCCCAGGTCAATGAATCCCGTGCGCGCGTATCAACTGGATTTTCAATGGCTGGCACGGGAATTGATGATGGAAATGCCGGGAGAGGCTGCGCTATGAATACTGCGCGGCGAACTCAATGTGAGGATTCGACCCGGTTCAACGCGGACCGTACGACGCAAGCCAATGCTGCAGCGATCATTTCCTATTCTGCTGGTGTTCGCCTTCGCGAATCAGACACTGTGGTGCGTGGCTTCCTCGCGCGGCGCCTTGCTTCATCGACACGGCGCGTTTGGACTCCACATGCACATGCTGTGGGCGGATGACCGCGCGGAGATGGCGGCGGACTCCGCCAATTGGGGACACGTCAACGCCCGCGCCGCGGAACCGACCGCCGCACGCGACGTGATCATCCTCCTCTTCGCCCCTGGGAGTCACGATCCGCTGCCCAGCGCCGGCCCGGACAACCTGGAGCATGAGCGGGTTTTGTCGTTTGTCGAATTATCACCCATCGCCCTGCCGGCGGATGTCACGCCTCGTCTTGCCTCGCCTTCTCAAGCTCTTATTCAAGTTGCCCCTGGCCACTCCCCGGGCATACAGAGGATTCTTGAATCCAGCCATTCACTCCTGATTTGATTCAGACACCGGCCCTCGCGCATTTGACGGCGATGGCCGGCCCATTCGTTGACAGTCGGCGTTTGGTCGCACATTTTCAAACTGACCGGGCGGCGGATCGCTCGCCCGGCATGCGGCCCAGCGAAGACGCTGGTCATTCTCACTGAATCACCCGATTGCACTTTTACGTCTCGACGGCCGGTTCCCGCGAAGCAATGGGACGCCGAGTCAACTGAAACTGAATTGAAACACTCCAGGAGCTGAGATCATGAGTCGAAGATATTCGCGCGAACTGCACCGCGCCATCCCGTTTCGCGTTATTCGTCTAATTATTACCGGGTTGGCTGGTGTCTTTCTATCAACGCCGGCAGTTCAATCCGCCCCGCCCACGCGCCCGCAGGTGGCGGTCGGCACCAACAACGCCCAATACCTGCCCGTACCGCATGTGCCCGGTTTGGTCACCCACGACTTGAATTCGGGCCTGACACCCACCAACCTGGTCACCGCTCTCCTCGGGCCGGGCATCACGGTCTCGAACGTCACGTTCACTGGCGCGAATGTCGCCGCGGGCACCTTCTCCGGCGGCACCGGCATCATCGGCTTCGAGAGCGGCATCATGCTCAGCTCCGGCAACATCGCCCTCGCAGTCGGGCCGAACTCGCAAGACGCGGCCACGGCCAACAACGGCCTCGGCGGCGACCCGACGCTCAATGCCCTGATCCCCGGATACATCACTTACGACGCCTGCTCGCTGCAGTTCGACTTCACCTGCACGGGCACCCAAGTCATTCAATTCCAGTACGTTCTGTCATCCGAGGAATACAACGAGTGGGTCAATTCGCCGTTCAATGATGTCTTCGGGTTCTTCCTCAACGGCGTCAACATCGCGTTCATCCCCGGCACCACGGGCACGGCCGTCAGCATCAACAATCTCAATTGCGACTACCCCTACAACCCGCCGCTGGGCAGCTTCTGCAATCTGTTCATCAACAACAGATGCGCCGACATTCCACCCGGCAATTTCCCCTGCGCCGGCGCACGCGATACCGAAATGGACGGACTGACCGTCGTGCTCACCGCCACGGCAACACTCAACCCCGGGCAGAATCACATCAAGCTGGCTGTCGCCGACGCGGGCGATCAGGTATTGGATTCAAATGTCTTTATCCGCGGACAGAGTTTTGTGTGTGGAGAGCCAATTGGCGCCTGTTGCGATACCACCAGCAACACGTGCGTGGAAAGCGTCACGCAGGCCGCCTGCGTGGGAGCAGGCAGGGTCTGGAGCGTCGGATTGAACTGCAGCCAGTTGAATCCACCCTGCGCGCCGGTGGTTCATCCCGCCGGGACGGATTGCGCGAATCCCATCAACATCACCTCGCTGCCTTTCTCCGATACCAATACCACATTCGATAAGGGCAACGATTACACCTCGTCCTGCCTGGGAGAATATGACAACGGTCTCGACATCCTCTATCGCCTCACGATCCCCACGGCCCAATGCGTGGACATCACCGTGACAGGCACAACGCCGAATGACAACTGGATCGGCATTGGGCTGGGCGCCACCTGTCCCCCGGGCGCGACGTGCCTTGCACAGGGAACCAGCCAGGGGACGGTCGCGACGATCACCGGACTGAATCTTGCAGCAGGAACCTATTACCTGATGGTCGATCGCTGGCCAACCGGCAGCGACGGCCTGAATTTCACACTGAGCGTGACGACCTGCGGCGGCGCCGCCACCGGGGCCTGCTGCAACGCAACCACACAGGTCTGCACGAACAATGTCCTGCAAGCCAACTGCATGGGCGCGGATGAGACATGGAGCGCCGGGCTGGATTGCGGACAACTGGTTCCGCCCTGCAACCCGGAGGTGGACACCGACGGGCAGGACTGTGAGTTCCCGCTTCACATCACGACGTTGCCGTTCGTCGATATCAACACCACATCCAACAAGAACGAGGATTACTCGCTTACCTGCCTCGGGGTCTATGACGATGGCAATGACATCATCTATCGGGTCGCGCTCGCGAGCGCCTACTGTGTCGACATCACCGTGTCCGGTGCGACAGCGGCCGATCACTTCATAGGCGTGGTGCTGGACAGCTCATGTCCGCCGGGCGCATCGTGTATCGCTTTTGCGACCACGCCCGGAACCGAGGTCGCCATCAATGATCTTGCACTTGACGCCGGTGTCTATTTCCTGATGATCGATCGACAGCCGGGCCCGGGCGGCGCCGAGGCGCTTGACTTCAGGCTGACAATTGCCGAGTGCATGGCGCCGGGGGGCGCATGTTGTCTGATGGACGGCACCTGCGCGCTACAGACCGAGGCCGACTGCATGAGCGCCGGTGGGCTCACCTGGAGCCTGAACACGCCCTGTTCACCCAACCCTTGTGCTCATGCCCTCGGAGACGCGAATTGCGACAACAGCGTGGACATTGGGGACATTCCGGAGTTCATTGCCGCGTTGCTCGACCAGTACACCGGTTGCGACATCATGCTGGCGGACATGGACCAGTCCGGCGCGCTGAACGGCGGGGACATTCCGCTGTTTGTTCAGGCGATCAGCGGCCCGTAACGAATGAAGGGGTTGCCCTTAGAAACAAATGGAACGGGGAGGACAAGGGACATTCCATGGATTGACTTTTGCCCATGAATACCCGATTGGTGACTCGGGGATCCCGCTTTGCGACTCAAGGCGGGATCCCCATTTATTTTCCCGCGGCAACGGATACGCCGAAATCCTGTACGATTCGAGCCAGGTGGATCCTATCTCGCCGAGTCTCATTGAGTATTGCCCCCCGATGTCGATATTCCACATCGCCGGTCTGACGCTCAACTTGACCGACGTC
>CAYXEY010000420.1:0-5193 GCA_964464105.1 uncultured Planctomycetaceae bacterium | reverse complement strand
GCCTCAACGGAAACTGCAACGTTGCATTGCGCTCCGCGGACAACAACTGTCAATATCAAACCACCGGCTGCTCATCATGCGGCAGCGCTGTGCATGAATGCGGAAAACTGCTTTCAGGAATTGTGTGGAGCATTCGCAACCAGCTTCAAGCAACGAACCCCGCGGATTACCTCGACCTCGTCTCCAATCTCGTGGTCAACTCGGTGCTCCTGCATACCGGAACCGGAATCAATCAGCAGATCGTGATCGATCTGCTCGCCCTCGATGACGATGACGCCCAGATCGGCAATGGCACGCCCCATCGAGCCCAGATCTGCGCGGGGGCCGCGGCCCACGGAATCGCCTGCCCGGTGCTCGACACCGAAATGAGCGTGAGTCCTTCAACCCATGGCACTGCGTTTACATCGCCGGGCGGACCGGCCACGCCTTCCGGCTTCGCATACACGGTTCAAAACCTGAGTGGCACGGCCTTCAATTACGCCGTCACACACACTGCGCCGTGGATAACCCTGACCAATGATGCCGGCGAAATCGCCGGCGGATCACTGGTGACCGTCACTGCGACGATCAATGCGAACGCCTTAACCTTGCCGGCGGGGACGTACACGGACACGCTCACTATTGCCAACCTTTCGACTCACATCGGCGATACCGCGCGGACGATCACCCTGACGATCTCGCCTCCGCGACTGACCGTGACGCCTTCTGATCCATTGAGCTCTGTCGGTGAAACGGGCGGTCCCTTTGATCCGCCAGCGAAAATCTACACCCTGCAGAATACCGGCGGCGACAGCCTCACCTTCTCGGTCACGGCGTCGCCAACCTGGATTAGTCTCACCGGCGCGACCGGCACACTAGCCCCCGGCGGATTTGCACATGTGACTGTCGCCATTAATGCCAATGCGACGGCATTGCCGGTCGGGTCATACGGTGGCCCGGTTTCATTCACCAATACCACGAATCAGCTCGGCAATGCTTCGCGCAGCGTTTTCCTTCAGGTCAACCCGCTCACAAATGACTTGTGCGCCAACTCCTTTTCGGGTTGCCCCGGTACTGTTTACACCGGCTCTACCGTCGGAAAGACGGTCGATGTCGCGTCGACGTGCGATCTGGGCAACAGCACGCCGGACGTCTGGTATCGATACGCCCCGGCCGTCGACGGAAACGCGACCGTCACCCTTTGCGGCGGCACGACCTATGATTCCATTTTGTCGATTTTTACCGCCTGCCCGTTGGCCGGCGGCTTCGAGTTGACCTGTAATGACGATGGCTGCGGCACGGGCGGAGGACCATCGGTGATTTCCAATCTGCCCGTCACAGGTGGATCGTCCTATTTCATCCGCGTCAGCGGCTGGGGGGCTGCGACTGGGAATTACTCGCTCACCATCGACGGCCCGCCCTGTTCACAATCCGTATTCATTACTTTGCCCGACGGACCGCCGCCGCTGCTCTCGCCCAACTCACCAGTCAGCTTTAGCGTGCACATCAACGATGGTCTCGAGACATACGCGCCGGGCTCAGCCCGGCTGCATTACCGCTATGTCGGCGAGGACTACATCAGCTTGCCGCTGATACCCCTGGGCGGACCGCTGCACACGGCGACCCTTCCGCCCGCGCCCTGCGGCATTCAGCCGAGGTTCTACATTACCGCCGAAGGCTCTGGCGGCGGCGTGGCTTATGAGCCTTTCAATGCGCCGGCGGGTTACTTTGCCGCCCATGTCGGTACGCAGGCGCCTTTTGTCGATTTCAATTTCGAGGCTCCGACGAGCGAAGGCTGGACCGTCGGCGATTCGGGTGACAACGCCACGTCCGGCATCTGGAATCGGGCCGACCCCGAGCAGACGACGGCTCAACCGGGCGACGACCACACCCCGGAACCCGGCACACACTGCTGGGTGACCGATTCCCGCGCGGGCACCAGTCCCGCCAGCTTCGATGTGGATAACGGCAAGACCACGCTCAAGTCGCCTGTCTTCGATCTTGCCGGATACACCGACGCCGTGGTGGGTTACTGGCGCTGGTATGACAACAGCCGCGGCACGGCGCCGAATGCCGACACCTTCCTGGTCGACATCACCAACAACAACGGCGCATCATGGACAAACGTCGAAATCGTCGGTCCCACCGGCCCGGACTCGGTCGGCGGCTGGCGATACCACGAGTTTCTCATGGCCCAGTTCGTGACCCCCACGGCGCAGGTTCGCCTGCGCTTCGTCGCCCAGGACACCGGGGCCGCCTCGCTCGTCGAAGCCGCGATCGATGATCTTTCGATCATCGGGCAGAACTGCACGGGACCGCAGACCTGCCTTACCCTGCCGGGCGATCTGGATGGCAACGGACAGGTCAACGGCCGCGACCTGAGCGGCTTTGTGCAGGCCGTGCTGACGGCGTATCAGCCGTGTGCCGATTTCAATGGAGATCAGCAGGCCACGCCGGCTGACGTCAGTGGAATGGTGCAGGCGCTGCTGGGGCCATGACGTGTCTCGCAGCCCGCGCGATATAGCATAAATTGTATTTAAATGAAAATGCCGCGTCGCAAGTACAATCCTGCGGCGCGGCGTTTCTATTCGATCGAGATGAGCTGGCGTTTCTAGCGGCGGCTGCGGCGGAGCACCAACGCGCCGAGTCCGAGCAACACCAGCGAGCCCGGCTCGGGAACCGGGGCGATGGCGATGTCGCCAAAGTTGAATTCGTAATCGATCGTGCCAATATTACCCAAAAACGTGCCGGCGCCGGAGGCGGGGTTGATGCTCCAGAGTTCCTGGCGACCGGAATCGCCGCTCAGGCCGGCGTGATACCATGCCCCGCCATTGCTCCAGTTGATCGTCATTCCCTCGAAGGGGCTGCCGAGTCCATTGCCCGTTGGAGAAGGCATGTTAGCGCCGACCAGCGCTCCATTGAGCTGGATCATGCGAGCGCCATCCGCGTCATGCAGGTAGCGCGTGCCGGCCGCATTGACTGCATATCCATAGACCGCGGCCGATTGCGAGATGTTCAGCGTGCCAATAGTCGTAACGCTTCCGTTGGCGAGGTTGACCGACCGCAGATGATGAGGCTCGTCGCTTGCCAGGGCAGTGACGATCTCCATGCGGTTGTCCGCCGGATTCCAGGACATGTCGAGCACTTGCTCATCCTGAAGATCCGGGTTGCCGATCAACGTCGCGACGCCGGTCGTCGTGTTGAATGAATAGAGGCCGGCGTTGCCGAAACCATAGAGCGTGCCGTTGGCCGCGAAGTCGAGTCCGCGCATCAGTCCGACGCCGGCAACGCCGACGCGGGTGATGTTCTGCGGCGCTGCGGAATCGAAGTTGATCAAACCCGGACCGTCGACCGCCCAGATAAGGGCCGCCCGTGTGGACGATGCACACAGTCCGGCACACAGCCCGGCGCAAAGCCATGCCACT
The DNA here is from genome assembly GCA_964464105.1 of uncultured Planctomycetaceae bacterium. Taxonomy (GTDB): domain Bacteria; phylum Planctomycetota; class Phycisphaerae; order UBA1845; family UTPLA1; genus CAYXEY01. The sequence goes on along the minus strand of CAYXEY010000420.1, from coordinate 1,789 downwards.
CTTCGCATTCTCTTCCTCCTGCCGCATCGTGCTGCGGCGGTGAATGTTGCACGAAAACGAGACGCCGGGCCGGCGGCGCATGACGCACATGCGCGATCGCTGCGTGCGGTCAGCGATCAGGGAATACGCCACGCCATCCCAAGGATCAGGTTGAGTCGTCGGATCCCCCCGAAGTCGAGAGCGTGATGAGAAGGTATTTTCGTGCGCGAAGTGGCCGAAGGTCAAGGCGATGAACGGGTTCTTTTTGTGACGTTTTTTCCGATCTGCCTGATCCCAAATCCGCGTTTTCAGGCCCGCCCGCATGATTTTTCACGATTCTCGTCAGATTCGCGTGAACGCCGGGTATCCCTTGTAGCTCGCATCGAACAATGGGTTCGGGCGATTGACATAGACAACGAGCGGCGAGATGCCGCTCGCAAGTAACAAAGGAGAACTGTCCATGAATCCGATTTCCAGCCTTGTCGATACGCTGATCAAGTTGATCGACCCCATCGCGCAGTCCATTGGCAACCTGTATCTGTCGATTTTCAACCTCTACGCCTTTCTGGGAAGCGTTCCCGGCATGTGCGACCTTGGCGGCTTCTGCCTCTAATTTGGATGAGAAGTTGAAAAGCAGCGACTCAAGTCAGGGCGTTCGGTCGACACCGGTCGGCCGGACGCCCTGCGATTTCTGCCCTGCGTTGCATGCAAACACAGACAAATTGAACAGATAGAACGTGAACTGGCCCCCAAGGATTCGAACCTTGACAAACAGATCCAGAGTTTGGCCCCCGATGACCACGCGGCGACAGGTAATGACCAGACCGCGACAATGCGATGTCGCCCACTGCCGCGCCGTGGTCATCAGGTGGCGCGCCGTAGTCATCGGCAAAGTGACCCCTCGTAGGACCCCTCGACAGATGTCGATGTCACTGACTGTCGAGTGGTGGTTGTTTGTGGAGGCGAGCGAGTATTGCCGATTAGAATACCCTTTTATTGTTCTGCGCTCAAAAGAATGTTCCGAATGTGGGTCCAACTAACAGGATCTTCAAATAACAAAACGGCGTAAGGTTCGCAAGAAAAACGAAGAGGACGATTAAGCGGCGTTTCTCATAACGCCCCAAGAAATAAGCAGACACCAGTTGTGCCACATACATTGGAGGCGCGGCAACTAATACAAATCGGCCAAACTCTATGAATGCAAATTCGCCCGCTGCATTTGCATGTGGAGAAACAAATATCGCATTGTAACACCATGCCACGATAGGAATTGCAGCAAGGCAAAACAAGGCAAGAGCCGGAGGTACCTTTTCAGTGCTCTTGTCTCTCGCATATTCAAGTAATACTGTCGCATCCAAATCGGACTGATTTGCATTTAATTGCGTTTCCGGTGCTAGCATTTGCATACTCTCATCGTTTGTTGCAGAGTTCCGGATAAAGCTCGCATAGCTTGAACCAAGGTGCGTCCTCATAGTCCTTTGTCTTGTTGTTTCCATTCTTAGTGAGTGGCATAGGAAGGCGATTGAACATATCTATTGTCTTTTCAATATCTTCCCATTTCTTGCGTACAGTACAACAACCACATCGGGATGCGATCGCCAGTAGCTGCTCATAGACATCCTTCGCCATCTTGTTTGCAAGCTCAGGTCGATCCCACGTCCAGTCCGGCCTATGACCATCTGCCGCATGTCCTAAGAATGGACCATAGGGCGTCCCATTTCTGTCATTGCGACCTCGCTGATGAGAGTATGAATCCTCTAGAGCCTGTTATGAACTTTTGATTGAACCGCCGATGAGCGGGTATGGCCAG
>CAYXEY010000419.1:0-5214 GCA_964464105.1 uncultured Planctomycetaceae bacterium | reverse complement strand
GCTTTGGGCCACTGCGACGACGGCAGCGTCGAACGGCTCGGTCAACTCCATGCACGATTCCTATACGCCGCTTGGCGGTCTGGCGCCGATGGTGCTCATGCAACTGGGCGAGGTGATCTTCGGCGGCGTCGGATCGGGACTGTACGGACTGCTCATCTTCGTTGTTGTCACCGTCTTCATCGCCGGCCTTATGGTCGGGCGCACGCCGGAGTACTTGGGCAAAAAGATCGAAGCGTTTGAGATGCAAATGGCGTCGATCGGCGTTCTCGTACCGTGCCTGTGCGTGCTGCTGGGCACGGCACTTGCGGTAATGCTACCGGGGATCGGCGGCTCAATCACCAATCCGCTGCCGCACGGCTTCAGCCAGGTGCTGTACGCGTTCTCATCTGCGGGGAATAACAACGGTAGCGCGTTCGCCGGCTTCGGCGCGAACACACCATCGCTGAATCTTTTGCTCGGCATTGCCATGCTCTTTGCGCGCTTCTGGGTCGCGATTCCGGCGCTGGCGATCGCCGGATCGCTGGCCGCCAAGAAGCACGTGCCCGCGTCTTCCGGAACGCTCCCCACGCACACGCCATTGTTCATCGCACTACTGATTGGCGTGGTGCTGATCGTCGGCGCGTTGACGTTCATTCCGGCGCTGGCTCTGGGGCCAATTGCCGAACATGTCGAGATGTTGGTTGCGAAGTGAACATGACGACCGCTCACACAAAGGCACGCCCGTTGTTTGATCCGCCGATTGTTCGACGAGCGCTGCTCGATGCGCTACGCAAGCTGCACCCCAAGCACCAGGTCCGCAACCCGGTCATGTTCGTGGTTCTCGTCAGCGCCACCCTGACACTGGGTCTCTTCGCGCAGGCGCTGGGCGGTCATGGCGAAACCTCGCCGATGTTTATCCTCGGCATTTCACTTTGGCTCTGGTTCACGCTGCTGTTCGCGAACTTCGCTGAGGCGATGGCCGAGGGTCGCGGCAAGGCCCAGGCGGAAGCGTTGAAGAAGAGCAAGCACGAAGCGCCCGCGCGCCGCCTCCGCCAACCGATCCCCGCCACGGAGCGGGAGCGCATCGACACGTCCCAGATGGTGGCGACCACACTGCTTCGGAAAGGCGACGCCGTGCTCGTCATGGCCGGCGAATTCATCCCCTCCGACGGCGAGGTCATTGAGGGCGCAGCATCGGTCGACGAAAGCGCCGTGACAGGGGAGAGCGCGCCGGTCATCCGCGAAAGCGGCGGCGATCGCTCCGCCGTCACAGGTGGGACGCGTGTCCTCTCGGATTGGCTGGTCATCCGCGTCACCTCCGATCCCGGCGAGGGTTTCCTGGATCGGATGATCGCGATGGTCGAGGGCGCCAAACGGCAAAAGACGCCGAACGAGATCGCGCTGAACATCCTACTGGCCGCGATGACCATCATCTTTCTGGTCGCGGTTGCCACGCTGCTTCCATTCTCGTTATTCACAGTGAATACACTCGGCCGCGGCGAGGTCGTCACGATTACGGCGCTCGTCGCGCTTCTGGTCTGCCTGATTCCCACGACCATCGGCGGCCTGCTGTCCGCGATCGGCATCGCCGGCATGGACCGCATGATTCAGGCCAACGTTATTGCGATGTCCGGCCGTGCAGTTGAGGCGGCCGGCGACGTGGATACGCTGCTGCTCGATAAAACCGGGACTATCACTCTCGGAAACCGGCAGGCGACCGAGTTCATCCCGGCTGAAGGTGTCCGCGTTGAAGAGTTTGCGGACGCTGCGCAGCTTGCCTCGCTGGCTGATGAGACTCCAGAGGGCCGCAGCATCGTCGTGCTGGCCAAGCAGAAGTACGGATTGCGAGCGCGCGATGTGGAGAAGGTCCACGCCCACTTCGTGCCGTTTACCGCACAGAGTCGAATGAGCGGCGTCGATTTGAATGGCACCTCAATCCGCAAAGGCGCCGCCGATGCCGTTCAACGTTACGTCGAGGGTCAGCGAGGGCAATTCCCGCCCGGCGTACGCACGGTCGTTGAATCGATCGCTAAACAGGGCGGCACGCCGCTCGTGGTCGCGAAGATCGAGGCCGGCCAAGAACCAGTGCCAAAGGTCCTTGGCGTGATTCATCTTAAGGACATCGTCAAGGGCGGTATCCGTGAGCGTTTCGCCCGGCTGCGTCAAATGGGCATCAGGACCATCATGATCACCGGCGACAATCCGCTGACGGCCGCGTCGATCGCTGCCGAGGCGGGGGTGGACGACTTCCTGGCAGAAGCGACGCCCGAAGCAAAGCTGAGGCTCATTCGGGAGAATCAGGCCGGCGGGCGACTGGTCGCGATGTGCGGCGACGGCACAAACGACGCGCCTGCGCTCGCGCAGGCGGACGTGGCGGTCGCCATGAACACCGGCACGCAAGCGGCCAAGGAAGCAGGCAACATGGTCGACCTTGATAGCAACCCGACCAAGCTGATCGAGGTCGTCGAGATCGGCAAGCAACTGCTGATTACGCGCGGGTCGCTGACAACGTTCAGCATTGCCAACGACGTTTCCAAGTACTTCGCGATCATCCCGGCGGCATTTGTCACGACCTATCCCGCGCTTGGCTCGCTGAACCTCATGGGACTGGCAACGCCTCAGAGCGCCATCCTGTCGGCCGTGATCTTCAACGCATTGATCATCATCTTTCTGATTCCGCTCGCATTGCGCGGCGTGCAATACAAGCCATCGAGAGCATCCGCATTGCTGACTCGCAATCTGCTGCTTTACGGGCTAGGCGGGCTGATCGTCCCGTTCATTGGAATCAAGCTGATCGACCTCCTTTTGGTCGCACTGCACTTGACGTGAGGATTCACGATGCTCGCTCAGTTGAAAACCTCGGTCCTTGTGCTGGCTGCATTCTCGATGCTGACCGGCGTCATCTATCCGCTTGCGATTACAGCGATAGCGCAGCTTGCGTTTCCGGTGCAGGCCAACGGCAGCCTGATCGTAATTGACGGAAAACCGGTCGGTTCCGAGCTGATCGGTCAGCCGTTCGACGATCCGAGGTACTTCTGGAGTCGCCCCTCGGCCACTGGCCCGTACCCGTACAACGCCGGGTCGTCCAGCGGCAGCAACCTGGCCGTCACGAATCCGGCTCAGCTTCACGCGATCCAGAGCCGAGTTGCCAAGCTGCGAGAATCTGGCGTGCCCGCCGACCAGGCGATCCCCATCGACCTGGTCACTGCGTCAGGCAGCGGCTTGGACCCGCACATAAGCGTGGCCGCGGCGCAGCTTCAGGCGCCACGCGTCGCCCGTGTCCGCGGCCTGGACGAGACGACCGTTGCAGATTTCATAAAGGCCGCGACCGACGGGCGTCAGTTCGGCGTCCTGGGCGAGCCACGTGTCAACGTCCTGCTTCTCAACCTCGCCCTCGATCGCCGCTTTCCGCCGCGGTAGGCCGCCTTTCACACTTGGCGCCCAGCGGGACAATAGGCACTGAGTTGAGGCATGAACGAGAACGATTCGCACTCCAGGCCGGACCCGGACGCATTGCTCGCTCAGGCGACGCGTGAGGACGCGCAGCCGCAACGCGGTCGGCTGAAGATTTTCTTTGGTATGAGCGCCGGCGTCGGCAAGACCTACACGATGCTCCAGGAGGCGCAAGAGCGGCGGCGGTCCGGCGCAGATGTCGTGGTCGGTTACATCGAGACGCACAAGCGACCCGAGACCGATGCGTTTAAACAGGGCTTGGAGGAGCTTCCGCCGAAGTGGATTGAGTACCGCGGCGTTCGGCTGCGGGAATTCGACCTCGACGCGGCACTCGCGCGTAAGCCGCAGCTGATCCTTGTGGACGAACTCGCTCACACGAACGCGGAGGGGCTTCGTCACGCGAAACGCTATCAGGATGTAAACGAGCTGCTTGACACCGGAATCGACGTTTACACGACCATCAACGTCCAGCACATCGAATCGCTCAACGACGTGGTCGCACAAATCACGGGCATCCCAGTCAAGGAGACCGTGCCGGATTCCATCATCGAACGCGCAGACGAAATCGAACTGGTTGATCTCCCTCCCGACGACCTGCTTCAACGGCTTCGCGACGGCAAGGTGTACGTTGCCGAACAGGTACCGCAGGCAGTGGATCGCTTCTTTCGCCGCGAGAACCTTGTCGCACTTCGCGAATTGGCACTCCGGGAAACCGCGGCGCGTGTCGGCGAGCAGGTGCGCGTGGAACGCGCCGGCCGCGGAGACACGAAGCCCTGGGCCACTGCGGACCGTATTCTCGTCTGCGTCGGGCCGAGTCCGCTGTCAGCCCGTGTCATTCGGATCGCCCGTCGAATGGCCGCCTCAGCCCAGGCCGAATGGATCGCGGTCAGTGTCGAGACTCCGCGTCAATCAGAACTCGCTGCCGCACAGGTGCGACGAAATCTAAAGCTCGCCGAGCGGCTTGGCGGAGAGCCGACGGTGTTGCCCGGCGAACGAATCGTAGATGAGCTTCTCGTCTACGCTGTGCGCCACAACATCACCAAGATCGTTGTTGGCAAACCGACGCTTCCTCGCTGGCGCGAGTGGCTGCGTGGCTCGATCGTCGATGAGCTGATCCGACGCAGCGGCGAGATTGACGTGCACGTCGTCAAAGGTGATCCAGAGGACATTGTTCAGCCCCGTTCTCGGGCACGACAGCGTACGGGCTGGAAGCATTATGCCGCTTCGGCCAGCGCAATGGTCCTATGCACGGCGGTTGCCGCCGTCGCATTTCCGTACTTCTCGGCCGTGAACCTCACCATGATATTCCTGGCGGGCGTCGTTTTCGTGGCCACGCGCTACCCGACCGGGCCCGCTGTGTTTGCCTCTTTGCTTGCGCCGCTACTGTTCAACTTCTTTTTCACTAAGCCTTATTACACGTTGACCATCTACGAGCCGCAGCATGTCGTCGCGTTCGGTGCGCTGCTCGCAACAGCGCTCGTTGTCAGCGGTTTGGCGCAACGCGTGCGCCGCCAGAATGAAGCGGCGCGCCTTCGCTACCTTCGTACGGCCGCCCTCTACTTCATGAGCCGCCAGCTTGCCGCCACGACGGGCGCAAACTCACTGGCACGGGTTGCGGCAAAGCACGTCGCAGACGTGTTCCAAGGCGATGCCGTCGTGTTGGTCCCGAAGTTGGAAGGGCGACTTCAGGTGGTGGCGCAGTCCGGAACGTTTGCCGCTGAGCCCACCAATGAACAGGCCGCGGCGCAGTGGGTCTTCGAACAGAAGAAATGGGCGGGCTGG
>CAYXEY010000418.1:0-5214 GCA_964464105.1 uncultured Planctomycetaceae bacterium | reverse complement strand
ATCATCGTCGCCGCGAACGCCGGCGTGCGTGAACAGCTTGCTCGATACCTCGCCGGTATGCACCTTAATCATGAAGTCGTGATCGGCGCCGAAGAGCGCGCCGCCGCCATCGAGGCCGCCGATCTCGTCCTCGCTGCATCGGGCACGGTCACGCTCGAAGTCGCCTATCGCGGGGCGCCCATGATCGTCATGTACAACCACGGCCGCTGGCTTTACACCCTGGCCGGACGCTTCCTCATCCGGCTCAAGCACCTTTCGATACCCAACATTCTGGCCGGACGCCAGATTGTCCCGGAGTTCATGCCCTTCTATCACACGGTTGATCCGATCATCGCGCGGGCACTCGAACTGTTGTCCACGCCGGCGTCGCTCGAGAAGATGCGCGCCGAGTTAAGAGGCCTCATCGGGCCGATGGTGAAACCCGGCGCCGCCGACAACACGGCTCAGGAACTTGCCAAGCTGCTGTCCATGCGCAAGCCGCCGCCGGTGCAGCGCAGCCTCCCTGAAAACGCGTTGGGGACCGAATCGCCAACGGCTGAAATGACTGCCACCCTTCCTCCATCCGCCTCCGCCCGCAACGGACTATCGTTCGAACCAACCCTGCGATAACGTTCCACGCATGGGCCCCGCCCCTTTGCGACATACTCGCCCCGCGATGACCTTCGTCGAGTTGATCCTCGCCGTGCTGCTGACCACTGCGCTGCTCTTTCTGATGATCGGCTGGACTTCCAACCTGCGGCAATCGGCCAAGACCGAACTGGCCCGCACCATGCTTGCACACCTCGACATCGCCCTCGCCCGCTACCATCGCTCGAATGATCAGTTCCCGCCGGTCAGCGGATCGGAGGAAGCGCAGTCCGCCGTGGTGCAGCTGTTGAACAATGAGCGCACGAGGCCGGTGATCGAGTCGCTGCCCGCATCCGTGCGCCGAGGCTCCAATGGACGCATCCTGGTCGACCCGTGGGGCACACCGCTGCGGTACATCCCCGAGTCCGCGGATTCGAAGTTCGTTAAAGCCAATGAGGGGCGGCCGATCTTCATGTCCGCCGGGCCGGATCGCGATTTCGGCGATCACGACAAATCGTGCATCGGCGACAACCTGCGCAGTGACGACCCGGATCGGGAAGGATTCCGACCCCTGTTAACATTGCGCGAGACGACGGGAGAGAAATAGGTGGCGAAAAAGAGCATTGCGGACGTCAACGTGCAGGACAAGCGCGTGCTGATGCGCGTCGATTTCAACGTGCCGATTGAAGGTGGCAGGATCACCGATGATCGGCGGATCGCTCAGGCACTGGAGTCAATCCGTTCGGTGATCGATCGCGGCGGCAAGTTGGTGCTGATGAGCCACCTTGGCCGGCCCAAGGGAACTGGTCCGGAGCCGGAGTTCAGCCTGCGGATCACGGCCGAGCATCTCGGCACGTTGCTGGGCAAGCCTGTGGCGTTCGCACAGGACTGCGTCGGACCTGCTGCGAAGACGGCCGTCTCAACACTGAAGCCTGGTGACGTCGCGATGCTGGAGAACCTTCGCTTCCATGCGGAGGAAACGCTGATCGATCAGGCGAAAAAGAATCCTGACAAGAAGCCGACCGCCGAGCAGCGGGCGAAGATCGATGCGTTCGCCGGCGACCTCACGTCACTTGCCGACATCTACTGCAACAACGCCTTCGGCACCTGCCATCGCAAGCACGCCAGTATGTACGACGTGCCGATGAAGCTCGGCCCGGGGCGTCGCGTCTGCGGACACCTCGTTCAAAAAGAGCTGCAATTCCTCGGACACGCACTGGAAAAGCCGGCGCGTCCGTTCGTTGCGATTCTTGGCGGCGCGAAGGTGAGCGACAAGATCGGCGTCATCGATCACCTGCTGACCAAAGTCGACTCGATCCTGATCGGCGGGGCCATGGTGTACACGTTTTTTGCGGCCCAGGGCATGGAAGTCGGTAAGAGCCTGTGCGAGCGCGACAAGCTCGAACTGGCGCGCAACCTGCTGACCCGCGCGGGCGGAAAGCTCCGCTTGCCGGTCGACAGTCTGTGCGCCGCCAAGATCGAGCCGGGCGTCGAAACGACCGTGGCAAGCGGCGCGATCCCCACGGACATGATGGGCCTGGACATCGGTCCCGATACGATCAAGCTCTATCGCGACCTGATTCGCCCCGCGAAGACAATCGTATGGAATGGCCCAATGGGTGTGTTCGAGACGCCGCCCTTCGATCGCGGCACGGTCGCGGTCGCGGAAGCAATGGCCGAGGCGACGCAAGCCGGCGCAACGACCATCATTGGTGGCGGCGACAGCGCCGCGGCCGTCGAGCAGGCCGGACTGGCTGACAAGATGACGCACATATCCACCGGCGGCGGCGCAAGCCTGGAGTTCCTGGAGGGCAAGCCGTTTGCGACGATCGAGATCCTGGATGACGCATGACAAGCTGATTGCATGACCCAAGCGCATGGCCGCCCAAGCCCGCGGCCATGCCACCCTTTCTGCGACCTGCGGCGCAACGTATTCTGTCTAGCCGTAAGCTATCGGCTATCGGCTAAGGGCTAACGGCTGCTTTCAATGACCCGACTCCTCCTGGTTCCCTCCGGCCTCACCGACTGGCACGAGCAGCATCGCATCGCCGGCGACACCGATCTGCCGTTGAGTTCCGCCGGTGTCGGTCAGGCGAATGCACACGGCCCCGCCCTGGCCCCATTCAACCCGACAGCGGTCTATTCCGGTTCCGAAGAGTCCGCCCGGCAGACGGCATCGTTGATCGCCAAGAGCCTGAGCCTGCGCACACGATCGATTGCCGGACTGAAGGAAGTCTCGCTGGGACACTGGCAGGGCCTCTCACACGACGAATTCGAAGAGCGCTTCGAACGAATCGACAAGGTCTGGCAGAGCGAGCCGCTGGCCGTCACGCCGCCGGAGGGCGAATCGCTGAGCGAAGCCGAGGCGCGGCTGTGCGCGGCCCTGCAGAAGCTGGTAAAACGCAAGGCGGATGAGACGCTGGTCATCGTGCTCGGGCCTCTGGCCTGCGCCGTTCTGCGCTGCCGCTTTGCAAGTGATGGCTACGAACGATTCTGGGAGATGGTCGAAGAACCGGCGACGCATCATGAAATCGATGTGCAGCCGGATGATTTTAGAAGCCGCCCGACAGAGTCAACTGGATCGACGCCTTCCGAAGACGCCTGAATCGAGTTTGTTCAAACCAAGCCGCGCCGCAGCGCATCCAACGGATAAAGCGTGCCGCGCCAGATGATGCCGCCGCGCCATTTCGCGAGGATCATGGAGCGTATCAACGCGATCGCCAGCGTGAGGCAGCCAATGGGGAACGCGATTCCGCTGAGCACTGACGATCCGTTGCGCTTTGCCGCCGCCGACAGCAACGCCACTTGCGATGCGAACCACACCGCGAACACGAAGCGGCTTCCATCCGCCCCGAAAATCGTCCCCAGAATCGGCACCAGCGCGATCGACGTCAAAATGAAAAACCCGCGCACGCTCTTCCATACCACGTAGTCCGCCCCGCAGAAGCCGTTCTTCTCCAGCCCCTTCACCACGCCCCATAGTCCGATCTGCCAGCGGACGCGGATGGTCGGCCAACCGGCCATTGCGTCGCAGATAAACCCTCCGTGCTTGAGAAGCTTGCCGAGTTTGACGTCGTCCCCCACTTCCATTCGCAGCGGCACGTGTCCGCCGATGGTTTCATACGCCCGGCGGCGGACAAGATTAAATGCTCCGACACCACAGAAGGCATCGCGCCGCAGTGGGTTGCGCACATGCCAGGTGACGAACGCAAGGCTGAACAGCACGCCGAACAGGCAGCATGATGCAGATTCGAGAAAGGTGCCCCTGATCAGGCCTGGCATGAGGCACAGGTGATCGAGTCCTTCGCGCTCGGCGAAGGTGACGGCGCGGGCGATCGCGTTCGGCTCAAAGATCACATCGCCGTCAGTAAATAGAATCCAGTCTGAATGTGTCGCGGCAGCGCCGGTGTGGTTGGCGTGGTTCTTGCCGAGCCAGCCCGAAGGCAGCTCCTTGACCTCCCGAACGATCAGCCGCGGATCTTCCTTCGCGAGCCGGTTGAGGATCTCCCCCGTGCTATCTGTCGAGCGATCGTTGATCGCCACGACTTGCATCGCGGGATAGTCCTGCGCCAAGAGCGATTTGATGCACTTCTCGATCGCGGCTTCCTCGTTGCACGAGGGAACCATCACGCTGACCGAAGGCGCGCTGCCATCGGCCCGCCGCGGCAGCGCAGGCGCGATGTCAGACAATTGCCGGCAGTTACACATCATCCGCCATGCAGGCCAGGTCACCACCCACCAGCCGACAAGGCCGGCCACCGCGACGACCCAGCATGAAATCGCCCAGATCATTCGAGCATCAATAGCCGCCGTGCGACAATGCCGCAACTTGCAGGGTGGCGCTGTCAAGCAGCCTCATCGCCTGGCAATGTGATGCGCGCGATATACGCACACTCTGGCACATCCACTGCCAACATCAGGCCGTTGACAGTGGCACCCCAAATCCGCTGCTTCTTGACCTGAAGATGGCCCAAAACGACAATACCGCCCTCGTAGCGCATCCACGGAATCAAAATCTGGAGACCATCGCCATGTCCGAACGCACCCGCGAAATCCTAAGCTGGTACAGCAGCGACAATCCGGGCACCCTCAACAACCTCGCCCGCATCCTGAACCACGGACGGCTCGGCGGCACCGGACGCATGGTCATCCTGCCGGTCGATCAGGGCTGGGAGCATGGCCCGGCGCGGAGCTTCGCACCGAATCCGGATGGATACGATCCGCGATATCACTTCCGCCTCGCGATCGAGTCAGGTTGCAACGCCTACGCGGCGCCGCTCGGCTTCATCGAAGCTGGCGCGCGGGAGTTCGCCGGTGAGATCCCGACGATCCTCAAATGCAACAACCACGACCTGCTCGCCGACGAGAAGGATTCATGGCAGGCGACGACCGCTTCGGTGAAGGATGCGGTGCGGCTGGGCTGCGCAGCCATCGGTTTGACCATTTATCCCGGTTCGGCACTTCGCAAGGAGATGTACGAAAAGCTCCGCTGCTACGCCGAGGAGGCCAAGGCCGCGGGTCTCGCCGTCGTGGTGTGGTCCTATCCGCGCGGCAGCCAGCTGACCAAGGAAGGCGAGACGGCCGTCGATGTGACCGGTTATGCAGCGCACATCGCCGCGCAGATGGGCGCGCACATCATCAAGATCA
>CAYXEY010000417.1:0-5218 GCA_964464105.1 uncultured Planctomycetaceae bacterium | reverse complement strand
AACGATCGGTGCGGGATACAGGGAGCGCAGGGCCGCGGCCTCGTCATGCAGTTCGGCGACGGTCCAAGCCTTGGGAGCGGGGGTTACGCCCCTGGATGATTCAGCGGCAGGCTTCGAAGTCGGTTTATCCGCGAGAGCGACCCCGCTGGCCGCAAATAGAAAAAGAGCCGCCGTGGCCGGGCGAAAGTCGATTCGAAGTCGCATGCTTGGTCCTTTCCATGCCGTCACTGCGCCGAGTCTGCGCTTGATCCGGCAGAATCGACGCCATGATCCGCTCATTTAACCACGCCTGGCAGGGCCCGTCAGGTTGACGATCCATCGCGTGCAGCCCTTTCACAACCGAGCCGATATTTGAAGGATTGAACGTGAATTGAAACTGACGCCGCGCGGCGGCGTGAAACGACATCTTTCTCTGGATTCCCCATGTGCGGCATCGCCGGCATCGTTGCGTCCGACACGCTCAAGCCCCAGGAACGACTGGCGATCGGCGACATGCTGAATTGTCTGTGGCATCGTGGCCCCGATGGTGAGGGGCGCTATGACGACGATCAGGCCATCCTGGGGCACCGTCGCCTGGCGATTCAGGATCTGTCCGGCGGATGGCAGCCGATGGCCGATGCCTCGGGCCGCATTCGCACCGTCGTCAATGGCGAGTTCTACGACCACGCCGAGGTTCGCACGCGGCTGGAGTCGCTCGGTCACCACTTCCGCACGAATTGCGACAGCGAAATTCTGCCGCATCTGTATGCGTCATTTGGTGACGCATGTCTTGATTCGCTGGATGGCATGTTCGGCCTCGCGGTGTGGGATGGGCGGCGCAAGCGATGCCTGCTGGCCCGCGACCGAATGGGCGTCAAGCCGCTTTACTACCACGTCGATGAGCGCCGGCTGGTGTTTGCGTCAGAGCTGGCGGCTTTGATGGCCGCGCCGGGCGTGCCGCGCGAGATTGATCCCACCGCGCTGGCTGATTACTTGACCTTTGGGTTCATTCCATCGCCGCGCACCATTTACGCGGGTATTCGAAAACTCCCGGCCGGCCACTCGCTGGTCTATGCCGATGGCCGCGCCACGATTCAGCCTTACTGGGATTTGAAGCACGCGGGCTGGAGCGAATTGTCGCGCGATGCGGCGGCCGAGGCTTTGTGGGCCCAGCTGCGCGTCGCGACGCGCAAGCGAATGCTGGCCGATGTGCCGGTCGGTGCGTTCCTCAGCGGCGGGCTGGATTCGACCGCGGTCGTATCGGCCATGTCGCACCTTTCGCCGGCACGGCTGACCACGTTCACTTGCGGATTCGACGACGCGAGTTTTGACGAGCGTCAACATGCCGCGAGAATCGCGTCGATCGTTGGATCGGAGCATCACGAAAGCCCGGTGCGGATCGACGCCGGCGAGGCCATCGATCAGCTCAGCACCGTTCTCGACGAGCCGCTGGGTGATCCATCGACCCTGCCTATGTATCTGCTCTGCGGAAACGCGCGTCGTCACATGACAGTCGCGCTGTCCGGCGACGGCGGCGACGAAGTGCTCGCGGGTTATCGCCGCTACCGGTTTGATGTCAACGAGCAGCGCGTGCGGCGGGTGATTCCATCGGTCATGCGCCGTGCGATCTTCGGGCCGGCCGCGGCGCTCTATCCCGACAGCCGCAAATGGCCGCGTCCGCTTCGAGCGGGTCGCACGCTTCGCAACCTGGCCGACGATCCGGCCACGGCGCATGCCCGCTCGATCGCGACGACCGATCCGCAACTGACCCTGTCATTGCTATCCGCGGACATGCACGCGGATTTACGGGAGTATGACCCGCTGGACACGGTGCGAAGCGCGTATTTGCGATGTGACGCGCCGGATCACCTCTCGAAATGTCAATATGCCGACATGCGCACCGCGCTGGCGGATGGGATACTGTCGAAAGTGGATCGTGCCTCGATGGCCCATGGCCTGGAAGTGCGTTCGCCCATGCTGGACTATCGCTTCATCGAGTTCGCCTGGCGGCTGCCGCCGCGCGATCGGATTCGCATGGGCCAGGGCAAGGCAGCCATGCGCGACGCAGTCCGCAGACATTTGTGTGATGGCCTTGCGGCGGACGATCGGCGGCGTGCGTGGGGGGCGACTTGTGCGAACCGAGGCAAGAAGGGCTGGGACGTGCCACTGGATTCGTGGTTTCGCGGACGATTGCGGGATCGAATCGAGGACGCCCTGCGCTCGGAAGTGCTCCGCGATCACATCGACGTGAGTGCCGGCCGCACGCTGCTCGATCAACACGCCTCGGGTTCCATCAACGCCGGGCCGACCCTTTGGAAGCTCCTGATACTTGCGGGTTGGGTGGATCGCGTCCACAGACCCGCGACTTCGACGGCATCTGCCGACATGAGTGCCATACCTTGCACCCCCTGATCGTTCGCCATTTGCTGCTGCCGCTGCATGAGCGCCTGATCGGGCGGGATACGCTACAGCGTCTTGCTGGTCTCACGCGATCGCAATGGTGGACTCCGGCTCAACTGCAAGCCCTTCAAACAGAGCGATTGCGGGAACTGCTGGCTCATACACACGCGAATTCGCCTTTTTTCAAATCTCGAATCGACGCTGCCGGAATCGACCCGAGTCGACGCGAACGCGTCGAACTGACAAGGCTGCCCACGCTCACGAAGGATGACCTGATTCGGCATCGCGAGGAAATCGCCCCTCGCGACTCGGGTCGTATCGTGCAGATGTCGACCGGCGGCAGCACCGGAACGCCGCTCTCGTTCGTTGTAAATCGAGCCCGGCAGGCAGCGGACCAGGCGTCGCGACTGCGGGCGCGGCAGTGGTTTGGCATCACCCCTGGCATGCGCGAACTCTACCTATGGGGATCGCCGATCGAGTCGCAATCGGGCCGGCGATTTCGCGACCAGTGTCTCAATCATCGCATGCTGGCGGCCTTTGACATGTCATCGAAGTCGATGACTCGCTATGTCACGCAGATGACGCGATTCAACCCGCACCACCTGTTTGGATACCCCAGCAGCCTCGCCCGATTGGCGCGATTCACCCTCGACAGCGGAATCAAACCGACGGCGCCGTCCTTGCAGGCCGTGTTCACCACCGGAGAAGTGCTCATTCCGGGCGATCGTGCATTGATCGAAGAGTGCTACGGCGTGCCGGTGGCTGACGAATATGGCGCACGCGATGCGGGTTTTATCGCGCAGCAGTGTCCGGCGGGAGCCTATCACGTGTCGATGGAGAGCCTGATCGTCGAATTGCTCGACGAATCAGGCCAGCCGGTGCCGCACGGCGAACTCGGCGAGGTGACGATCACGCATTTCGACTCGCAGGCCATGCCATTCATTCGTTACCGCACCGGCGACTTCGCGCGGATGGGCGGGGCGTGCAGTTGTGGGCGGGGGTTGCAGACGCTGACCGCAATCGAGGGCCGCAAGACGGATCAGCTTCGCACCTCCAGCGGGGGCTACGCTCACGGATTGGCCGCGATCTACCCGCTGCGAAACGTGCCGGAGATTGCGGAGTTTCGCGTGGTGCAGCGAGCGGGACTGGACGTGGATGTTTACATTGTCGAGCGACGGCCAATCTCGGATGCCGGCATCGAGCGTATCCGCGCGGAGTTGACGACCCGCATCGGACCCGTGGCCATCCGCATCAATCGCGTCGAGCGGTTGACGCCGCTTCCGTCGGGGAAGCACTGCTGCGTGATTTGCGAAGCGCGGTGAGCGCATTCTTGTCGTAGGACTCGCCGTCAATCAGTTGCCGGGTCAGCAAGTCATCCACCATGCGCGGCGAGGCGCGTGTCACATCGCGTACGCCTCGAACCATGACGGCCGTGATGAAAGCAGCGGCGCCCGCGATCAGCACGTTGGTCGCATCGCAGGAGCGGCTCGGCTGAAACAGGTGAATCACCTGCAATGCGGCGACAATCGCCGACGTTGCCACGGTTCCCCATACGCAACTTCGCCGCCAGTCTCGGCTGGCGATACCAGCCATCGGAATGGCAAGGCACGCCGAGAGCGCGCCGTAGCGGATGAACTTCCCGGAGACATCGGCCACAAGGTTGGGAATGGAGCCACTCAAATGGGCCTTCAATGGAAGCAGGTTGATTCGGCCATCTGTTCGCGCTTGAGTCAGGGCCGAAACTGCGAGATCGAAGGGGATGAGTTCGTAGATGACCACCCAGGCAGCCACCAACAGCGCCACCACCGAAATCAATACGGGTCGGATTGCAGCAGAAGGTTCCGTTGAATTGCGATTTCCGATGTACGCCGCGGCCATCACCCCCAGCGGCCAGCCCACGACGCCGCATAACAGGTGCGCCGTGTCGATTCCGTGGCTGATCATGAGGATACGCAGGGCAGTGACCAGTGCCGCGAGGCTGATGGTCACGAACCCGCACCAGGCGATGCAGGCAAAGTCAATAAGGGTGTTCTTGATGTCCCTCTGATTCGGCGCGCGATAGGAAGTCATGAGCAGGCAGGCGAGTGCCGCGTATCCGGCGCAGGCGGCGAGCTGCTCCATCAGATATTCCTGGCGACTGCGATCGGAGCGCACCAGCGGACGCTGGATGTTTGAACTGACTGATTGCGTATTTGACGCCGCCAGCTCATTCCATCGCGCCGTGAATCGGAAATTGCCATGCCGG
Source organism: uncultured Planctomycetaceae bacterium (assembly GCA_964464105.1). Taxonomy (GTDB): domain Bacteria; phylum Planctomycetota; class Phycisphaerae; order UBA1845; family UTPLA1; genus CAYXEY01. Next base: position 594 of record CAYXEY010000417.1, on the reverse strand, counting down.
GCCGCGTTCAGAACCGTCCGTGGAATGTCGGTCGCGAGATCGAATGGGCGCACGTGCACGAGCAATAGCAGGCATACGAGCACTTTGGCCGCCGTGCCAGGCAAGTCATTGCGCATCGATTCCCGCGCGCTGCGGGCAAAGAGCCGCACAATGGGGTGAATTATGACGGCAAGCGTTAATCCCAGGACCACTCCAACGACATTGGCCGCGAAATCGGCCCACGCCGGGACGCGAGTCACCGTCCATTGCTGCGTGAATTCGACGCCAAAGCTGAGGGCTGATCCGAACGCGAGAATCGCAAGCGTTGCCGCGATCGCTCCCATGCGCCGTCGCAATACGAAGTAGCCGAGCGTCGACAACGGCATGTAGAACGCGATATTGGACAGGATGTCCGGAAGGTTGAAGGGGCTGATGCCCAGACCGAGGAACTCCCGACCCGCCCGCCAGCCGCGATCGGGCGGCGACAACGTCAGGTCAAACGGCACGAACGACATGTAAACGACGGCGAGAACAAAGCAGCCAAAGGCGATGTCAACCAGCCAGCGCATGGCGAAATCGACGATCGGCTCGCTGGAGAGTGCGTGCCGCGCGCGT
>CAYXEY010000416.1:0-5219 GCA_964464105.1 uncultured Planctomycetaceae bacterium | reverse complement strand
CTGATCTCCGCGCGGATGCTCACCGGCATGACCGAGCCGAAAGTGTCGACCGAGCATCACCGCATCATGCCGATTCGCGAAGTGATGTCGCACTTTTTGTCGCACGACGGCCGCCTGTTGATCTACATCCTCGCGGTCCAGTTCGGACAGCAGATCGCCGCCCCCTATTTCAATCCGTTCCTCCTGCAGGAGTCGGCATTCAGCTACTGGCAATACACCTTGCTGCTCTCTGCGGCATACATCGGACGCAGCGCCTCGGCGCCGGCCTGGGGCCGCTTCGCGCGCCGACTCGGCACGCAGCAGTTGCTCGCCGTGGGCGGCCTGGGCATCATCCCGCTCGCAGGGCTTTGGCTGATTTCGTCCAATTTCTGGTATCTGCTCGCGCTCCAGTTCGTCGCCGGGGCCTGCTGGTCCGCATTCGATCTGGCTACCATGCTGCTCTACCTGGAGACCATCGATGCCGACGAGCGCACCAGCGTGCTGACCGGCATGAACCTGTTCAATGCCCTCGCATTTGTCAGCGGGTCTATATTGGGCGGCGGACTGCTCTGGGCCCTTGGTGGCGGGCGCTCGGCCTACGTCGCGGTTTTCGGCATTTCGACGCTCGTGAGACTGTCCACGATTCTTCTGCTCGTGCGGCTGCCGCGTTACAAACTGGCGCCGGTGCCGATCGCCTCCGGCACCATGGCCGTCCGCCCTTCCGCGGGATCGATCGACCGCGCCGACCTGGCCAGCCTGCCAGATGTCATGCCGAGCGATGATCGTGAAAAGACGGTCTGATTCCCACCCGTCGGTAACCTAACTCGCCATCCCGCCCGAAAAACGCTATAGTGATAGACTGCGTTATGGGCACTGCTAAAACGTTTCACCATATACAGTCTCGACCCTTTTTGAACAGGTTGTATCCATGACCCGTACCTCACAACGCCTTGCCATTGTCGTCGGCGGCGGTCCCGCTCCCGGCATCAATGGTGTCATCGGCGCCGCTGCCATTGAAGCCATCAACAACGGTCTCTCCGTCGTTGGGTTTTATGACGGCTTCAAATGGCTCACCGGCGAGCGGTTCGTCCGCGAGCGGCACATGACGGAGCTGACTATCGGCAGCGTCGCCCGCATTCACTTTGAAGGTGGATCAATCCTCCGCACTGATCGCGCCAACCTGCTCGACGAAGCCTCGATCGGCGAAGAATCGCATGTTCGACCCGACCCGATCAAGACCGACAACGTCTTGCGGCAGTTCACCGAATGCGGCGTCACGCATCTCATCACCATCGGCGGCGACGACACCGCCCTCTCGGCCCGCTTCATCGCTGAAAAAAGTGCCGGTCGCATCCGCGTCGTGCACGTGCCCAAGACCATCGACAACGATCTTCCTTTGCCCGGCGATGTGCCGACATTTGGCTATAACACCGCCCGCGACCTGGGCGCGACGCTCGCCGCGAACCTGATGGAGGATTCCAAGACCACCAGCCGCTGGTACATCGTCGTGGCCATGGGCCGCCACGCCGGTGTCCTCGCGCTCGGCATCGGCAAGGCCGCCGGCACGACGGTCACACTCATTCCCGAGGAGTTTCCCGAGTCGACCACCATCTCGCGCATCACCGATGTGCTCGAAGGCAGCGTGCTGAAGCGCATGGCGATGGGCCGGCGCGATGGGGTCGCCGTGGTGGCCGAAGGTCTGGCCTATCGTCTCGGCGACGTGCAGGAGCTGGAGAAACTGCTGGGACGCACCGTGCCGGTCGATGCCGCGGGCCATCCGCGCCTGGCCGAAGTGCCGCTCGCTCGCATGCTGGCCGATGAACTCACCCGCCGCTTCGCCGCCCGCAAGGACAACATCACCTTCGTTCCACAGACAATCGGCTACATGCTGAGGTGCGCTCAGCCTTCTCCCTTTGACATGGCCTACTGCCGCGACCTCGGCCACGGCGCGATCCGCCTGCTGCTCAGCGACATGAACCTCGACGGCGGCGTGATGGTCACATTGCAGGACGGAAATCTCGAGCCGGTTCGCTTCGACGCCATGGTCGACCCCGTCACCAATCGAACGCGCATCCGCGTGGTCGATGTCCGCTCGGACAGCTACCGCGTGGCTCGGGCTTACATGATTCGTCTGGAAAAGCAGGATCTCGCCGACCCGGTCATGCTGGCCAAGCTGGCCCGGGCCGCCAAGATGCCCGACGCCGAATTCGCCGATCGATATCGACAGGCGGCGACACGCATTTATGAAATGCACAGCGGCGAAACACCTGCGAAGACGGCTCAATCACCCATGATCGCCTCAACCACCACGACTGCGCCGGTGTCATAGTTCGAACTGCCGGCGGCGGCGTCCGGCTAGAATGAACTGCGTGAACGCGAAACGGGCCAACGATTTTCCTGCGTTCCTGGTCGGGCCGCTCTTTTTCTTGAGCTGCCCGGTCTTGCCGATATTGGCAAGCACACCCCTTAACGTCGCTACGGCCGGCGACGTGAACGGCGATGGATTCAGTGATCTTGTCGTGGGTGCGCCACTGGATGATTCCGCCCAGACAGATGCTGGCCGGGTCTTCATCTATCGCGGATCGCCGGTCGGAATTGCGACAATCCCCACATGGATTCTTGAAGGCGAGCAGGCCGGCGCCGAACTGGGTCACTCGGTCGCGACGGCCGGTGACATCAATGGCGACGGATTCAGCGACGTCATCATCGCGGCCTGGAAGCACACCGCCTGCGGAACCGGCGCTGGACGCGTCTTTGTCTATCACGGTTCGCCGACCGGCCTGTCGAATACGCCTGCATGGATTCGCGATGGCGCTCACCAGGGCGCTAACTTCGGGGGGTGCGTCGCGCCGGCCGGCGACGTCAATGGCGATGGGTTTGCCGACGTCATCATTGGCACGCCGGGTTATGACAACGGTCAAGATGATGCTGGTCGCGCCGAAGTCTATCTCGGATCGCCGGCGGGGTTAGGCCCGACACCCAATTGGACCGCGGAGGGCGGCCTACCCAGTGAACACTTCGGCACGGCTGTCGCCACCGCAGGCGACGTCAACGGCGATGGATTCGGGGATATTCTCGTCGGCGCGCCTGGTTATTCGAATGGTCAGGCAGGCGAGGGCCGTGCCCTGGTTTATCTCGGTTCGTCAACCGGCATCGAGGCAACGCCCGCGTGGAGCGCGGAAGGCGGTCAGGTTGACGGACGATTCGGCGAGTCCGTATCGACTGCGGGCGACATGAACGGTGATGGTTATGCCGACGTGGTCGTTGGAGCGCCCTCCTTTGACGGAGATCAAGCCGACGAAGGCGGGTTGTTTCTCTTCCACGGCTCGGCTTCCGGCCTGAGCGCCGGCGCGAATTGGACCGCAGACGGTGAGCAGTCTGGCGCCTTCCTCGGCGCGGATGTGGCCGTGGCCGGCGACATGGATGGCGACGGGTACTGCGACATCATCGCGGGCGCGCCGCAATTTGACAAAGGTCAATCAGACACCGGTCTCGCACGGGTCTATCGCGGTTCGAGCAGCGGACTGATGGCCGCCACTGTGTTCGACGGCGTCGTGCCTTTCGAGAACCTGGGCGCCTCGGTCGCCGCGGCCGGTGACGTCAACGGCGACGGTTTCGCCGACATCGCCGTTGGCCGCCGGCACTACGACTCCTCGCCGCCTGAAGGTCCAGCGCTTGTCCGTCTCGGCAAGTCGAATCTAGTCGCCTCGTCTCCGGGCTGGACTCACGAGCCCGATCAAGCCGACGCCGCATACGGCTGGTCCGTCGCATCGGCCGGCGATGTCAATGGCGATGGCTACTGCGACGTCATCGTCGGCGCTCTCAATTACACCAATATCGAAACGCGCGAAGGCGGCGTCTTTGTCTATCACGGATCGGCCCACGGCCTCTCTCCCGCGCCGAATTGGTCGGCTGAGAGCAATCAGGCTTTCGCTGAGTTCGGCTACTCGGCCGCCACCGCCGGCGACGTCAACGGCGACGGCTACGACGACGTGATCATCGGCTCGCCGCAGTATTCCAATGGCGAATTTGCCGAGGGCCGCACGTGGCTCTATCTCGGTTCGCCCACCGGCCTCGCGGTAACACCTGCCTGGACCGCGGAAAGCAACCAGTTCGACGGCAAAATGGGCCGAATCGTCGGTACGGCGGGCGACGTCAACGCAGATGGCTACGCAGACGTGTTCATCGGCAGCTATTCATACACAAACGGCGAAGTCGATGAAGGGCTCGCCCTGGTCTTTCACGGTTGCCCCAGCGGCCTGGGCGACCCCGGCACACCGGAAAATGCCGACTGGCGAACCGAGGGAAACCAGACTTCCGCATGGTACGGACGATTCGGCGGCTCCGCCGGCGACGTGAATGGCGATGGTTACGGCGACGTGATTGTCGGGGCCTATCGTTACTCAAACGGTCAGGATCAGGAGGGCGCGGCATTTGTCTATTACGGATCGCCGACCGGCCTGAGCACCACGCCAGCCTGGATCGGCGAATCCAATCAGACCAACGCCGCGTTCGGCTTCTCTGCGAACACCGCGGGCGATGTGAATGGTGACGGGTTCAGCGACGTCATCATCGGCGCAGTGAATTACTTTGGCGGTCAATTCTGGGAAGGTGCGGCTTATGTCTATTTTGGCAGCGCGAGCGGACTGCCGCCCGCGCCCTCTTGGATGATCGAGAGCAATCAGGTCGAAGCCCGGCTCGGCTGGTCGGTCGGGGCCGCGGGCGACGTGAACGGCGACGGCTTCGGCGACATCCTCGTCTCGTCGTATCTCCATGACGACGATCAGGTCAATGAAGGTCGCACGTTTGTTTATCTCGGCTCTGCATCCGGTCCACCCGCGACGCCCGCCCAAGTTATCGATGGCCATCAATCCGACGCCCAGTTCGGTTTCTCGTCCGCGCGGGCCGGTGACGTCAATGGCGATGGCTACAGCGACGTGATCCTCGGCGCAAATGCCCATGATGGCGGCCAGCAGAACGAAGGACGTGCGTCGCTCCATTATGGCAATGACCGCCCCGGCATGGGCCTCGTCCCGCGACAGCGGCGCGTAAACTCGACCGCGCCCATCGCCCACCGAGGACGCTCCGACGTCACCGACGCCATCACGCTCGGGGCCATTGGACGCACGCCATTCGGTCGCGCGCGCGTCAGACTCCAGTGGGAGATCAAACCGTCTGGCGAACCGCTGACTGGAACCGGCACGCAAGAGTCACTCGCGTTTGTCGACACCGGAATTGCA
>CAYXEY010000415.1:0-5230 GCA_964464105.1 uncultured Planctomycetaceae bacterium | reverse complement strand
GCCCGTCACACTCTATTCAGCGATGGCGACGGCCAGGGAGGGCCCATGCAGATCGAAATTAAACCGATCGATCAGATCAAACCCTATGAAAAGAACCCGCGCCTGAATGACGGCGCCGTTGCGGCAGTGGCCGAGTCCATCAAACAATTCGGATTCCGCCAGCCGATCGTGGTCGACGAAGCCGGCGTGATCATCTGCGGGCACACGCGCTGGAAGGCCTCCAAGAAGCTTGGACTCGATAAAGTGCCAGTCCATGTCGCCCGGGACCTCACGCCGGAGCAGATTAGGGCCTATCGGATTGCCGACAACAAGTCCCACGAGCAATCCGAATGGGACATGGAACTGCTGACCATCGAGCTGCTCCAGTTGAAAGAGGCTGGCGTTGATTGGACCACCCTCGGATTTGGCGTTGACGAACTGGCCTCGATCCTTCAGCTCGAGCCCACGACCGGGGAGTGCGATCCCGATGAGGTGCCAGCGCCGCCAGACGAGGCCATTACGAAGTGTGGCGATCTATGGACGCTGGGTGATCATCGCCTGCTCTGCGGGGACAGCTCGTCACCGGCCGATGTCGATCGACTCCTGGGTGGCAATGTCATCCATCTGGTCAATACGGACCCACCGTACGACGTGAAGGTCGAACCCCGCAGCAACAACGCCATCGCCGCGGGCCTGAGTTCATTCCCAGCATCGACGTCGAGCGAGGCACCCAAGCGGTCTGGCCTCACACATCACCAGGGCTTCGACGTCGCACGTCAGGGCAAGAAAAGCGCCACGACAGCCAAACTGCGGGCCAAGGACCGGCCGCTCGCCAACGACTTCGTCAGCGATGCGGAGTTTGATCGCCTGCTCGCGGCATGGTTCGGCAACATAGCGCGAGTACTTCTGCCCGGGCGGATCTTCTACATTTGGGGTGGCTATGCCAACTGTGCCAATTACCCGCCAGTACTTAAGGCCAAGGAGTTGTATTTCTCGCAGGCGATCATCTGGGTGAAAGAACATCCCGTTCTGACCAGAAAAGATTTCATGGGCAACCACGAGTGGTGTTTCTATGGCTGGCGCAAAGGTGCCGCCCACGTGTTCCTCGGCCCGAACAACGCCACGGACGTTTGGAGCATCAAGAAGGTCAATCCGCAGAGCATGGTTCACCTGACTGAGAAGCCGGTGGAGCTGGCGGTGCGGGCCATGCAGTACTCGTCGCGCGCGGGTGAGAACGTACTTGACCTGTTCGGTGGCAGCGGCAGCACTTTGATTGCAGCCGAGCAGACCCAGCGCAAGGCGTTTCTGATGGAGCTGGACCCGCTCTATTGCGACGTGATCGTTCAACGGTGGGAAAAGTTCACAGGTAAGAAGGCGAAACGGATAAGCGCGCCAAAGTCCGAGGTTGCGCCTGAATCACCCGCATCCGGCCTGCCCGCAAGCGGTAACGACCGATCGCGAAAGGCCCGCACGTCTAAGCCTCGACAAGCGGCGGCTGTTAAGTGATGAAGACGACAAGATCTGAGCTGTCACCGGAGCAACGCCTTGGCCAATGCCAAGGCGTTGTCAGAAAGGGATGGTTCGGGCGCGGTCAGCTCAGGAACTCAGGCATCACGGCCGGTCGATTCGAACTTGCCGCGCTCGACCTTCCGAAACCGCGCACCGGTGCCCTTCACCTCGATCTCGCGAAGGATCGCGCTGTAGAGTGTCGCGGCCGGGGTCTTGCCATGCGGGCTGGACCACAGGCCTTGTTCAGCCATCGTGGCGATCATCTCGCCAGTGCGCATGGCCTCGCCTCGCTTCGCCAGGAGCTGCGCCGCCGCGTCCAGGGCGCTGAGATGCTTCGGTTTGGATTCTTGTCCAGCCTTCTTGGCGGTCGATTTGGTCGAGGCCTTCTTCGTCGCCTTCGCCTTGGCCGACCCAGCAGCCCGCGCAGCTGGCGCGGCCTTGGTAGTGTCCTTCGTCTTGCTCTTCTTGCTCATCGTTCGTCTCCCTTTGGTTGGATTCGGCCACATCCACATCGGTTGGCCACGACCATTTCATACCTCTGTCTTGAAGAGGAAGGAAGGAAAACAAGGCAGATTATTCATCAATTTGTCGTAATTTGCATGCGGACCGCGCGAGAACATAGACGGTTACAGGAAAGCGGGCCTTGACTCCTGGACAAGTGAGAGCACGGCCACATCACCATGAAGTCAGCCAACTCGAGGAAGTCCCGTCCCCGCACACGGAAGCGCCCGCAGCCGGTGGGCGCTTCGTTGACCAAGGACAACACATCTGATGCGAGCCTTGCAATAGAGCAGGAAATCCGGTCCCTGCGAGCCGACCTCAACCGCATGGACCGCCGAGAGATCAAATCGGCCCAGGAGCGCCAAGCCGCCGGGCAGACGCTTTCTAAGACTGACGCCGCCCTGCTTCGTCGATTCAAGGACGTGACCGAAGAACTTGTGTTCCTGGAGAAGTGCCGGCGAATTCCCCAACGCATTTATCGTTTGCTATCCGGTCGGCAGGCCAAAGTGCTATTGGAGCAAGCCGCGCGGCATGGGTTGCCGTTTTCCGGCACATGTCTCGATCTTGCGGTCATCATTCGAGGATTCCATGACCTACTGTCTCGGCATCGCCACCTGCTGTCGACGGACGACTCCGATGAAATGCTTATGCGCTCAGGTGAAAGCCCCACGTTGGAGCGTTGGCGGCTTGCCAAGGCCCAACTCGCTGAGATAGAGCTGGAAGAGAAAATAGGCACGATTCTGAACATCAACGACGTCTTAGTCTTTGTCGGCACGATGGCTGACATTGTGCGTCGGGTAGGCGAGCGGTTGCAGCGATCCTATGGCCAACCCGCTGCAGATGTTCTTAATGATGGAATAGATGATCTGGAGCGGATTTACGAGTTGAAATACGGCTCAAACATGCCCAACCAGCCACGAGCATCCGTTCCTCACCCGGAGTTTCTGCCACCCTTCACCCCTGGCCCAATCTGTCTTCGTTGCGGGTGCAGACTCGAGCACACGCCCGACGTCGTCCAATCCGATTCGGCCGGATCAGCAAACTCAAGCGATTCAATAGACCCAGGGCGCCCAAGATGAAGGTCCGGCATCATGAAGTCTGCTCGGTCGAAGAAGAAGCGTTCACTGAAGCGGCAGCGGCTGCCGGCGCCATCACCGCCTGACAACAAGGTATCTGAATCGAGTGTCGCCATAGATCAGGAAATCCGCGACCTCCGAGCCGATCTCAATCGTTTGGACCGCAGACAGATCAAATCGGCCCAGGAACGACAAGCGGCCGGACAACAACTCTCCAAGGTCGACACCACCCTGCTCCGTCGACTCAAGGACCTCAGCGAAGAACTCATGTTCCTCGAAAAGAGTCGAAGAGTTCCTCAACGGATTTATCGCTTGCTTTGCGGTCGGCAAGCTAAGGAGCTGCAGGAGCAAGCGACCCGCCATGGGCTCCCGTTTGCGGGCACGTCGCTCGACGTGGTGGCAATCATTCGTGGGTTTCACGATTTTTTGTCTCGACACCGTCATCGGCTGGCGACGGTCGACTCCGATGAGATGCAGATGCGCTCGGGTGAAAGCCCCACGCTGGAGCGTTGGCGGCTCGCCAAGGCCAAGATGGCTGAAATAGAGCTTGAAAAAAAATTGGAGACGATCATTTTTCTTGACAGCGTAAGAGATTCGCTCATCACGATGGCCCACGTTTTACGGGGTGTGGTCGAAAAGCTACAGCGCCAGTTCGGCCAAGCCGCAGCAGATGTCCTGAATGAGGCGTTCGAAGACTTGGATCGAACGTATCAAGTGAAATACGGCCCTAAGAGTCGCGCCAAGCAGCCAGAGACCACAGCTCCACATCCGGACGATCCACCTTCGTACACTCCGACCGAGCCAATCTGTTGGCGTTGCGGGCACAAGCTGGAAAACACTTCCACGGGCACTCGATCCGAATTAGACAAAGCGGAAACTCCAGTCTGCGAGAAATGAGTATGCCTGGTGACGTATATACATTCGTAAATATCTTTTGGTTCCTCCCTGGCGTAGCCGGCCTAAATCGGGTCCGCCATCGATCGGGATTTTTGTACGCAATGCACCAAAAGTTAGGTAAGTAAGTAATCGCGAGGCACAGCATCCCGCGCTGGCACGCTCTGACCGCCAGCGCCGTGCGGCGAAAGGACGTCGGCCACCGAGAAAACCGATTCGCCGAGGTACGGTCCCGGCTTTATAATCAGTAATTCGGCACCTGGCGCCGATCCATACAAAGAGTAAATTCTGCACATGGCACGACTCGAAGAGATCATCCAAGGCGCAACCGTCCAGGGAATTGTACCCAATGAGCCCGTGACAATTGTCAGCACGCACTGGCACGGCACGACGGTCGTGCAGGTTACCTATCGAATGCTAACGGGGCGAGTTGACGAGACCATGTTGTATCGAACCGACGAACCTCGACTCGTCGTGTCCGCTCGAACCAAACCGTGGGCGTTTGACGCGCCCGGGGACTTGTTCCGGCTCGTCTCCGAGGCACATCGAATCAATTTGGCGGCAATTTTTGATCCACTGCTTGCCGTGCACACGTCGTTGGTGCAGCCACTCCCACATCAGATCCTTGCCGTTTACTACAGCATGCTATCGCGACAGCCGTTGCGATTCCTACTTGCCGATGATCCAGGTGCCGGTAAGACTATCATGGCAGGGCTGTTGATTAAAGAGTTGATGGCTCGCGGGGATCTTGATCGCTGCTTGATCGTCGCGCCCGGGAGCTTGGTGGAGCAATGGCAGGATGAACTTGATCAGAAGTTTCAGCTTCCGTTTCAGATCGCTTCTAATGACAATCTTGAAGCGGCTCGAAGTGGAAATTGGTTTGTTGAAAACAAGCTTGCGATTGCTAGATTAGACAAATTGAGTCGCAACGAAGATGTCCAAAAGAAGCTTGCCTTAACGCAGTGGGATTTGATAGTAGTCGATGAAGCCCACAAAATGTCAGCCACTTTCTTCGGTGGCGAAGCAAAATATACGAAACGCTATCATCTCGGGCAAATGCTGGCGGGCCTTTGCCGTCACTTCCTCCTGATGACTGCCACACCACACAACGGTAAGGATGAGGACTTCCAGTTATTCATGGCGTTACTCGACGGCGATCGGTTTGAAGGAAAACAACGCGACGCGGCACACACTATCGATTGCTCTGACATGATGAGGCGTCTCGTCAAAGAGCAATTGCTGAAATTTGACGGCACACCTCTTTTTCCCGA
>CAYXEY010000414.1:0-5243 GCA_964464105.1 uncultured Planctomycetaceae bacterium | reverse complement strand
GAATCTGATCGTAATCGGCGTTGGCCTGCCGCATGCGGACGCGCTGAAAAGAGCCGTAGGAGCGAATGTCGTCGCGCTGATCGAGCGTTTTCAGACCCAGCTTCTTTTGGAGTTGCGCTTCCTTGAAGGCCCCGCTCGGGGCCCGAATTGAGACGTCGAGCAGCCATTGCGCACCCGTCAGGATGTGGCAGAACCAACTGAGGTCGCCCTGGGCAATTCCCTCCGGAGCGCGGGCCTTGATCTCGACGCGCGAGCGGTCATTCCAATCGGTCGGCATCAGCTTCTCGCCGCCGAGCTTTTCGATGGTGTCGACGATGAACGACAGCGCCTTGCCCTCCCACTCGATCTTGTGGCCCTCGCGGCTGACGCGATCGGTGGTGTGCCAGCGCTTGCCGTCGCGCTCCCAGGGCATCTTGACGTTTGCCTCGGATTGCGCGGCGACCGCGCGAGCCTTGTCCTCCTTGAGCGCCGCGGCGGCGGCGGCCTTGGGATCAAAGCGCGGACGCTCGGCATGGGGGCCTGCGGCGAGGACGCCGGCGAGGATGCGGCCGGTATGAGAAGCCAATTGCGAATTACTGATTGCGAATGGCGAATTAGCCTTGACTGATGCTCTCGCAGAACTCCTCTTTTTCTTCTTTTCGCCATTAGTAATTAATAACTCGCAATTGGCGACCTGCTCGGGTGTGCCTGCGGCAACAACCGTCCCCCCGCCCTCCCCCGCCTCCGGGCCCATGTCGATGATCCAGTCGGCCGTCTTGATGACGTCGAGGTTGTGCTCAATGCACACAACGGTGTTGCCCAGATCGACCAGCCGGTGCAGCACGTCGAGGAGCTTGCGCAGATCGTCGAAATGCAATCCCGTGGTCGGCTCGTCAAGCACGTAAAGCGTGCAACCGGTGTTGGGCCGGGCCAGCTCTGCAGCGAGCTTGACGCGCTGGGCCTCGCCGCCTGAGAGCGTGGCCGCACTTTGCCCAAGCGGCAGATACCCCAGGCCGACGTCGATCAACGTCTGCAGCAATTTGCGAATCTTCGGCGCTGCGGTGAACAACTCGATCGCTTCGGTCGCCGACATGTTCAGCACATCGGCGATCGACTTGCCCTTGAACAGGGCCAACAGCGTTTCAGCGTTGTACCGCGCTCCGTTGCACGTCTCGCACGTCGTCCACACATCGGGCAGGAAGTGCATCTCGTGGCACACCTGGCCCTGGCCCTCGCAGGCCTCGCAGCGCCCGCCGGGGCGATTGAATGAGAAGCGATTGGCGGTAAAGCCGCGGACCTTGGCGTCCGGCAACCTGGCGAAATGCTCGCGCATCAGATCGAAGACACCGGTATACGTCGCAGGATTCGAGAGCGGGCTGTTGCCGATCGGCTGCTGATCGACGCTGATGATCTTGTCTACATGATCGACGCCGTCGATGCGTCCGTGCAGACCAATGGTCGCCCGGGCCCGGTGGATCCGTACCTCCAGCGCGGGCCGCAGAATATCGGTGATGAGCGAACTCTTGCCGCTGCCCGACACGCCGGTCACGCAGACAAACCGTCCCAGCGGAATGGCGACGTCAATGCCCTTGAGATTATGTTGACGGGCGTCGCGAATGATCAGGGCCGGCGGTTCGCAATCTTCATCCTTCGGAACGGCGTCGCCCCATTCGACGGGTCGCCGATTGGTCGGCACGGGAATGGCCGCGTCGCCGCTGAGATACCTGCCGGTCAGCGACTGCTCGTGCCGCTTCAACTTGGCGGGTGCATCGGCCCCGACAACGTGTCCGCCGAAGGAGCCTGCGCCAGGGCCAAAGTCGATGACATGATCGCTCGCGGCAATGACCTCGCGATCATGCTCGACCATGAGCAGCGTGTTGCCGAGATTGCGCAGCCGATGCAACGCCGCGATCAGCCGCTGGTTGTCGCGCGGATGCAGCCCGATGGTCGGCTCATCGAGCACATACAGCACGCCGGTCAGTCCGCTGCCGATCTGCGACGCCAGTCGAATGCGCTGGGCCTCGCCGCCGGAGAGCGTGGGCGCAGATCGATTGAGCGTGAGGTAATCGAGACCGACTTCGTTGAGGAACTCCAGCCGCGAGGTGATCTCGCGCAGCAAGTCTGCGGCGATCTTCTTGTTCCGCGCATCCAGCTTGAGCGCTCGAAAGAACCCCAGTGTGCTCCCCAGCGGCAGCGAACAGACATCGACGAGCGTCTTGCTATTGATGCGCACCGCCGCGGCGTCGGCGCGAATTCGCCCGCCCCCGCAGGTCTGGCAATCGACCTCGGCGACGATGTCCTCCATGCGGCCGCGATACTGCCACGACATCTTCACGGCTTCATCAATCGCCGGGAAGAAGCCCTTCCATTGGAAGCGCATGCCGGCGGCATCGCGCGATTCGACGGCAATCCAGCGCTCGCCGAGACCGAAGAGCAGTCCGCGACGCTGCGACGGCGTAAGCGTCGACACCGGCGCATTCGCATCGAATCCAATCGCACCCGCCAGCGCAATCAGCATCGCCTTCAGCAGCGGCTCATTGCGGGCATGTTCCCATCCTGCGACCGCGCCGCTCAGGATCGACATGTGCGGACGCACCAGCACGGTGTCGGGACTCGTGCCGCGCTGAATGCCCAATCCCTCGCAGGCCGGACACCAACCCAGCCGGGCGTTGAAGCTGAAATGATGCGGTGAAAGCGACTCGTAGCTCGTGGCGCATTTCGCGCAGGCGAGGTGCTGACTGAAGCGAATGGTCTGTTCGGCAGCTTTTGCATCATCGTCATCGCCGGTGACGACAACCGCGGTCATCACGCCCTTACCGACCGCCAGCGAATGTTCGACCGATTCGGCGATGCGGCCCCGTCCAGCCGCTTTGATGACCACACGATCGACCACCAGCTCGACCGCATGTTGACGACGGGCGTCGATATTCAATTCCTCGCCCAGTTCATGCACCTTGCCGTTGATCCGCACGCGAGCATAGCCGCCGGCCTTGCAGCGGATCAGCACGGCGTCCCAGCTTTCGGCGGGGCCGCGTTCGATCGGCGCCGCCAGCATCACCCGCGAACCCTCGGACAGCCCCATCAGTTTGGTGACGATCTCGTCGCTGGTCTGCGTGCCGATGGGAATCTCGCACTTCGGACAATGCGGCTGACCCACGCGGGCCCAGAGGACGCGCATGTAATCGTAGATTTCGGTGATCGTGCCCACGGTCGAGCGCGGACTCTTGCTCGCAGTTTTCTGCTCGATCGCGATGGCGGGCGAAAGACCGTACACGTGATCGACTTTGGGCTTGGCCAGCTGCCCAAGAAATTGCCGTGCATACGACGAAAGCGACTCGACGTATCGCCGCTGGCCTTCGGTGTATACAGTGTCGATCGCGAAGCTGGTCTTGCCGCTGCCCGACACTCCGGAGCAGACGGTCATCGCCCCGCGCGGAATGTTGACGGTGAGATCCTTGAGATTGTGCTCCTTCGCCCCGACGACAACGATCGAATCTTTTATTTGCGCCTGAAATGCCGATTGAGGGACGGCGGACTGATCCGCCCGCTTCTTCTTTTTTTCGCTATTCGCGATTCGCCACTCGCTATTCGCCGGCAGAACCTCGCGCAGCGCCTGCCCGGTATGCGACTCCTCGCACCCGGCAATCACCTCCGGCGTACCGACCTTTACGACGAGTCCCCCGCCGGCGCCGCCCTCCGGCCCCATGTCGATGATCCAGTCGGCCGTCTTGATGACATCTAGGTTGTGCTCGATGCACACCACCGTATTGCCGGCATCGACGAAGCCGTGCAGCACTGCCAGCAATCTGCGAATGTCCTCAAAATGCAATCCCGTGGTCGGTTCGTCGAGCAGATACAGCGTGCGGCCGGTTGATTGGCGGACCAGTTCGCGGGCCAGCTTGATGCGCTGGGCCTCGCCGCCAGACAGCGTGGTGCTCGACTGACCGAGCTTGACATAATCCAGCCCGACGTCGTGCAGGGTTTGCAGCATCGTGCGAACTTTGGGAATGGCCTCGAAATGCGCGAGGGCCTGCTGCACGTCCATATCCAGCACGTCGAAGACGCTCTTACCCTTGAAGTGCACCTGCAGCGTTTCAAAGTTGAACCGCTTGCCATTGCAGACGGGACAGGTCACCCATACGTCGGCGAGAAAATCCATCTCGATACGGGTCGCGCCGTTGCCCTCGCAGGCCTCGCAGCGTCCGCCACCGGAATCGGTGGGCACGTTGAAGCTGAATCGACCGGGCTGGTAGCCGCGAACCTGGCTATCGGGCAGTTGATGATAGAGCCTCCTGATTTCGTCAAAGAGCTTGATGTAGGTCGCGGGGTTGCTGCGCGGCGTGCGTCCGATTGGGGATTGATCGATGACGATGGCCTTGTCGAGCTGCTCGATGCCGTCGATGCCGTCATGCACCCCGACTTCGGACGGCAACTCGCCATTGAGCTGCCGGCCCAGGACCGGGCCGAGGATGTCGTTGATCAGCGAGCTTTTACCGCTGCCCGAGACGCCCGTCACGCAGACGAATCGCGACAAGGGCAGATCGACGGTGACGTTCTTGAGATTGTTGTGCCGCGCCCCGCGAATCCGCAGCCAGCCGTGCCGCGAAGGATCGGGCGGCGTGACGGGTGCCTCACCGAGTTTGGACTTTCGCCTGTCGGCACGGTGTGCGGCCGGGGCATCGGACTCGGCGATGTTAGATCGTCGTGGCATGGCGAATCGGACATTATTGGAGGGCAACGGACCGAGGGCAATCAGCCCCAACGGGGCGAACCAGCTAAAGCCCATGGCAACGCCATGGGAATTGTGTCACGCGCAGTCGCCAATCCCTGAAAGGGCGCGCTAATGAGGCAGCACACACACGACCGCGAACTTTGATTCGCCCTGTCAGGGCTCAAAATAAACCGTATCACCCGTTCCCGAGGGCGTTGCCCTGGGCTGCGGCTAGATCGCACCTT
Source organism: uncultured Planctomycetaceae bacterium (assembly GCA_964464105.1). GTDB lineage: Bacteria > Planctomycetota > Phycisphaerae > UBA1845 > UTPLA1 > CAYXEY01. Next base: position 308 of record CAYXEY010000414.1, on the reverse strand, counting down.
TGGGGCTTTGATCGCCCAACGCTCAGTTCTTATCTGCTATTCGAATCAACTCGGCCTTTCCTTGTTACTTAGCCCATAACGAACTGGAATTGCCGTCCCCTCTGCAGTGCGCAATTCCAGGCCGAGCGCCTGAGCAAGCGTTGGCGCCACCTGGATCATCTCCATGCCGGTGAACTTCCCGTCATGGCAATTGCTCACGAAGGTCGCCTCCAAGCCCAGGCGATCGGGCATCTGACCATGCATGCCGCGCAGTGGATGATCGCCCTTCGTCGAATCGGTCTCCACGGCTCCATATCGAGATGAACCGA
>CAYXEY010000413.1:0-5247 GCA_964464105.1 uncultured Planctomycetaceae bacterium | reverse complement strand
CCTACGCCAGCGCGGCGACGCAAAATGAAAAAGTGCAGGCCGCCTCGATGCTCGACGGCATGCTGCGAACCGTCCTGGTGCAGCCCTTTCCCGAGCTGAAGGCCAACGAGAATTTCCGCAGCCTGATGGTGCAGCTTGAGGGCACCGAGAATCGCATCAAGGAATCGCGCACCAAGTACAACGACGCCGTCGCCGACCTGAACACCGCGATTCGCGGCTTCCCAGGCTCGATCTACGCAAGCTGGTCGGGCGTCAAGGTCGCCGAGCAGTTCAAGGCCGACGAGGGCAGCAAGGTCGCGCCCAAGGTGGAGTTCTAAACTCGGGACCAATCCCGTAGGGGTTTTCGTTGGATTACCCCGAAAGCGCATTCCAGCGTATTCAAGCCCCGCAGGAACGCTCAACAGCGCTCCTGTGGGGCTGATTCATTGATGAAGCACATTCCGTCGCAATGCACGCGACCCTGCCAGAAATCGCACGTAGAATCGGGTGGCTCTCAGACAGGAGTGTCACGTGCGATTGCTTCGTAACTGGGGACTCGCGGCTTTTCTGGTTGGAATCCTGATCAACTGCGCTCTGCCGGCGTTGCGACATTACACGCTCAGCGGACGATTCTTCCCCATCAGACACATCGAATCGCTGACGAATCCGATTGCCATCACAAGCTGGAATCAGCACGAGTTGATCGCCGCCGACCATCGAAAAATCAAATTGCCGGACGTAATCGAGCTGCCTTCTCGCTCCATCGCGCTGGAAGGGTTGATCAGGGATGGCGTGGAAGTGGATGCAAACTCGCGCGTCTTTGGACTGGTGCATGTAATACACGGATGCGGGAATGATCCCGTAAAGGAGCACATCGCCCGAGTGGACATCGCCGATGTGCTGCGTTATCTGGATGAGGGCGTGCACCAGAACCCGATTCCTGAAGGTCAGAGGGACTGGCCAACTATCCCAGGCGCTTTCTCTCCGGCGGGGTGGGAAATATCTGAGTTCAGCGACTTCCAGCACCGGTGGCGAAAGCAGTTTGGACGATAACATCCCGGGGTATCGACCGGGCAATTGCGCCCCACTTGAGCATTCCACCACTCGAACCGAAGATACCCTGACAGGCATCAGGTCATGAAATTGCACACAGGTTCATCAAGAGACATGTTCAACGTCGTCCACGTCACCCACGAAGCCGTGCAGAAGATCGGCGGCATCGGCTCTGTGCTGGAAGGTCTGATCACCTCCGACGAGTACGACGCCTCCGTGGGCCGTTCGATTCTGCTCGGCCCCTTGTTCTCTACCCAGGGCGGCGTGGACAGCCGGCTCGGTCCCGAGGGCGAGGTGTTTTATTCATCGATTGACGGGCGGACCGATCACCCGCTGGCCGGCGCGTTTCGACACATTCAGGAAACCTACCGCGTCGAGATCGTGTACGGCCGCCGGCTCTATCGCGACCCGCTGCATGGCACGCAGCGCCATCCCGAAGTCATCCTCATCGACATCACCCGCTGCGCCCCCGAGCCGGTCAACTACATCAAGGGCCGCTTCTTCGATCAGTTTGGAATCCGCAGCGATCGCTACGAACACAGCTGGGACTACGAACAATACACCCGTCTCGCCGAGCCGGGGCTGGCGGCAATCCGAGCCATTGGCGCCAACAACGGTCAGCATCCCTGCATCATCGTGGCCCACGAGTTCATGGGCATGCCCACGGCGCTGGCCGCCAAGCTGCGACCCGAGTGGGGCATGAAGACGGTGTTCTATGCCCACGAGGTCGGCCCCATCCGCAAGATCGTCGAAGACCATCCCGGGCACGACACGAGTTTCTACAACGTGCTGCGATTGGGTCAGAAAGCCGGGCTTTTCTGCGAAGACCTCTTCGGCGATCAGCATGGCTACTATCGCCACGCCCTCGTGGAAGCCAGCGCCTATCTCGATGTCACGCTTGCCGTCGGTGATTTCGTGGTCGATGAGCTGCGCTTCCTGTCGCGCAAGACGGCCCATTCCAACATCCATCTGACCTACAACGGCATTCCGGCTTACAACATCGCCGAGCCCGAGTCCGCCGCGAGCAAGAACCGGCTGCGCGAATATGTGCACACCCTGTTGGGCTACCGTCCCGACTTCGTCTTCACCCACGTCACGCGCATGACGCCAAGCAAGGGCTTGTGGCGCGATGTCCGCGTGATGGAGTACGTCGAGGAGGAGTTCCGCAGCAAGGGATTGACAGGCGTCTTGATCGTCCTCTCCACCGAAATCGGCGGCCCGCGACGCCGCGAGGACATCGTGCACATGGAGCACTGGTGGGACTGGCCGGTCGCCCATCGCGAAGGCGCCCCGGACATGTCCGGCGGCGAGGCCAACTTCTACGCCGGCGTGCAGGGCTTCAACGCCCGCAGCCGCAATTGCAAGATTCTCTTCATCAACCAGTTCGGATTCGATCGGTTGCACTGCGGCGATCGCATGTCCGAGCACATGGAGTTCTGGGACATCCGCCGCGGCAGCGACCTGGAGTTCGGACAGTCAATCTACGAGCCCTTCGGCATCGCTCAACTGGAGGCGATCAGCTTCGGCAGCATCTGTGTGATGACAAATGTCTGTGGCTGCGCGGGTTTCGTGCAGAAGGTGACCGGCGGCAAGCCGACGCCAAACGTGATCATTGCCGACTACACCGACTACCGTGCCCCCACCGACACAATTCAGGAATACATGGATATCAGCCGCGCCCAGCGCGAGGCCCTCGGCGAGCGCGTGGCGTACGATGTAGCCGAACTCATATTGCAGCGCCTGCCGCGGACGCATCCGGACTCCGCCGGGTTCATCGAGCGCGGCTACGAACTGGCCACCAAGATGAGCTGGGATGTCGTGGCGAAGGACTATTTCCTGCCGGCCATGCGGGATATCTGCAACCCGAAGTCAGTCCGCGTGGCCTGATTGAATCACGTGACCGGAGACGTCGCTCCCCACCGCCGGGTCGCCTGGTTTCACACCTCTGTAATCCTGCCAATCTGATTTTTTTACAAAATCTCTGAAATAGGCACTGACCGGCCACGACATTTCAAGGTGCGAGAGAGCCAATCGACTCTTTCTATTCAGAAGTTGATCGCGGGATGTGCCTTGTGCTGCCAGGTCCGCGCGCACGCCCCGATGGTGCGATTCAATCGAAACCGACATTCATTGCACTTCTGTAGTTGGAGGGAAACTCAACATGCCAAACGCCTTACGACTCATGGGCCGCGCCATGTGCCTGACGCTCGGCACGCTCGCCTTGGCAACCCCGGCACCCGTGGCCGCCGACACCACGCCGCTGACCATCCTGGACCCCAATCTTCAAGTTAACGTCTACGCGACCGGGGGCCTGAGTCAGCCCATTGGCCTTGTCTTCATTGGACCTGGCGATGCATTGATCCTGGAAAAGGCGTCCGGGCTTGTGAAGCGAGCCATCAATGGCGTCATTCAGGCCCAGCCAGTGCTCGATCTGGCGGTGAATTCAGCCTCTGAGCGCGGACTCATGAGTGCGGCCCTGCATCCCGACTTTCCCCGTAATCCGTCAGTCTTCATCCGCTGGACCGAAAGCAGCACCGGAGCAGATACGACCGCGACGGCAAACGTGCCATTCATGGGCAATCGCGTGGACCGATTCACCTGGAACGGCTCCACGCTCACCTTCGCAAACAATGTCATCATGATCCGCGCCCGGCAGACAGATAACGTGCAGGTTCCGGGTCAGGCCACGGGGACAACCAACGGCAACGAAAACGGCAACCACAACGGTGGTGTGATCAAGTTCGGTCCAGACGGCAAGCTCTACATTTATACGGGCGACCTGGGTCGCCGCAGCCAGATGCAGAACCTGCCCAATGGCCCGTTTACGCGAGCGCCGCAGGTCGACGATACCTTTGGCGGCCCCGCACCCGATGACGCCCATTTCACCGGCATGATCGTTCGACTCAATCCCGATGGCACGGCTCCCGCGGACAATCCGTTCTTCGCCGTCGGCGCCGGGATGGGCGGAGAAGCAGGCGCTAACGTGCAGAAGCTCTATTCCTATGGGCACCGCAACGGTTTCGGCATGGCCTTCGATCCATACAGCGGAGGCTTCTGGGTCACCGAGAATTCCGATGACGCCTTCAGCGAGTTGAATCGCGTGACGCCGGGCATGAACGGCGGCTGGGTGCAGATCATGGGCCCGCTGAGCCGCTTCGCCCAGTTCAAACTCATCGAGACCACGCAATTCAACAGCAGTCTCCAGCAGGTTCGCTATCCCCCCACGCGCATCGCATACAGTCCGGCGCTGGCGCTCTCGCGGATGTTCATGCTTCCCGGCGCTACCTACGTCGATCCCGAGTTCAGCTGGAAGTACGAAATCGGCCCGGCCGGCACCACGTTTGTTCAGGGCAAGGGTCTCGGCCCGGCGTACGACGGTACGTTGTGGATCGGCTCGGCCCGCGCACACGCCCAGGTCGGAAATAACGGCGGCAGTCTATATCGTTTCCGAATGACGACCGATCGGCTGCATGTCGACGTCAGCGCCGACCCGCGACTCGCCGATCACGTCGCGGATAATCTCTTCAGCCCCACCAAGTTTGAAGGAACCGAGAGCGAGTCGCTCCAGATCGGCCGCGGCTTCGGCATCTGCCCCTGCATCGAACAGGGACCGGATGGAAATCTCTACGTGGTTTCACTGTCGGACAACGTGATTTACCAGATCAGTCAGGCACCCTGACGAGCGAGGACACCATGACGAATCGAACAATCCCCATCACCGCGGCATTCACCGCGGCTCTAATGTGCGGCACCGTGCAGCCGTCCGATGCATCCATCGTCAACGGAGGCTTCGAGGCTGGTTTCACCGGTTGGACACGACTGGATGAAGCCGGTAGCGACGGCACGTTTTTTCTGCAGACCGGCATCGTCAGTCCAGTCGCCGGTGACCCGGTGCCCCCACCTCCCGGCGGAGCAAACGCGGCGATGACTGATGCGCTGGGGCCGGGCAGCCACGTTCTCTATCAGGATTTCATCATTCCAGCTCCGATGGCGTCGGCCTTTCTGGCGTTCGACGTCTTCGTTGGGAATCGGGCAGGCGAGTTCCGAACTCCAAGCACCCTCAGTTTCTCGACGCCGACGCTCAATCAACAGGCCCGGGTCGACATACTCACGGGCGCCGCGGATCCCTTCAGCATGGTCCCGGCCGATTTGCTGCTCAATGCCTACCGCACAAACGTCGGTGATCCACTGGTATCGGGCTACACCCATTACGAG
>CAYXEY010000412.1:0-5259 GCA_964464105.1 uncultured Planctomycetaceae bacterium | reverse complement strand
GTGCTTTGTGCTGCGTCGCGGTTTCGCCAGGGAAGCCAGAGATGAACGTGGTGCGAATCGACACCCCGGGAATTCGCCTGCGGAGTTTCTCCAGCAGGACTTCGGTCTGCTTGCGGGTCACGCGTCGGTGCATGCCCTTGAGCACACGATCGTCAATGTGCTGCAACGGCATATCGATATATTTCACCACTTTGTCGCAATCGGCAATGGCCTCGATCATCTCATCGGTGAAGTCCGACGGATAAGCGTACATCAGGCGAATCCATCGTGCCCCGTCGAGCGTATTCAACTCGCGCAGCAGGCCCGAAAGGCCCGCCTTGTAGTCGATGTCGAGACCGTAGCTCGTGGTGTCCTGTCCGATGAGATTGAGCTCGACGGCGCCATCGGCAATCAGCTCCTGAGCCTCGGCCATGATCTCGGGCACGGGCTTGCAATGCATCGGTCCGCGGATGGACGGAATCGTGCAAAAGGTGCATTTCTGGTTGCAGCCCTCGCTCATTCGCAGATACGCGTAATGCGACGGCGTAAGCCGCAGCCGGGCGCGATCCGAAAGGTTGTCGTCCACCCAGGACGTGGAATGATATTCACCGAGGAAGAGCAGGCTGCCGTTTGGCGAATCCGACGGCGAGGAATCGTTTGCCCTGGCTTTCTTGCGTGAAGGCGAGCGCTTGCCCGACTCCAATCCCACGGCACGAAGAATATCGCGTCGATTATTAACGCCTATCAGGGCATCGATCTCTGGGACATCTTCAATCAGCCCCTGTCCGTCGCGCTGAACGAGGCAGCCGGCGACGACGATGCGGCGGATTCGGCCCTTCTTCTTGTCGCGAGCGGCTTGCTGGAGAACGTGGATCGCCTCATCCCGCGAGGCCGAAAGGAATCCACAAGTATTGACCACGCGCACGTCGGACTTGCCGCCGTCGCCGACAATGGCGCAGCCCGCCTCAGCCAGCAGGCCCAGCATTTTTTCGGAGTCCACGAGGTTCTTCGGGCAGCCGAGGGATACGAACGAAACGGTCGGTGGGGGCACGGCGCATGTCCTGCAGAGCATCGTCTGAGCATCGACGACGACGCTCGAACCGACATTGTAGCCGAAATCATCGAATCGCAGGAATTGACCGTATTGTCGGCCAATTCTAGACTTCTCAGCGTGTTGAGCCCGTTCCGATTTGTCCGCGTTCGATCATCGCTGTTTGTTGCGATCTGCATTGCAACAGGTTTCCGGGCCAGTCCAGCCGTTGCCCAGTCTACCGAAGCCGCAGCCGCGCGAGCCGACGTGGATCGTCTGCTGCTCGAGGCGGAAGCACCTTTGCCCGGGGTTACGCGGGGCGAAGCGCTGCGCGTCGAGAGTGATCGACACGAGAAGGCCGCCCGAGCAATCGAGACGTTTCTCAAGCGGTTTCCTGATGACCCCTCCGCTGATCGCTTTACCATCGCGCGCTTGCGCGCGATCTACTGGACGGTAACGGCGCGCGGCCACGAGCTGGATCCGATCGAAGAAGAGCTCAATCGCATCGACGTGGAAAAAGCCCGGCCGGCTGTGCGCGTTGCGGTTTCCTATTGGATGTCTCGGCTGGCGCGGGACAAGCAGATTCGCGAAAGGGTCGACCGCGGCGAGCAGACGCCGGTCCTCGGTCCGGCAGCCCGGCTCGAAGAGTTTGACGGCATGCCGCAGCGCGTCGAAGACGAGCACGCGCGCCGGCATCCCGATACGCCGGGCGCCGCGGCGGTATTCCGAAATCGGGCGGTGCAGGCGCTCGAACGGTTCGATGTTGAGCAGGCTGCGCAGTGGATCGGCCTGTTAGCGAAACATCATCCGACCGATGCGATGCTGACTTCGTTGCAGGGCGATCTGCGGCTGAGAGAAAACCTCGGGCAACTCTGGGCCCCGCCGCTCAGCACCTTCGAGAAGAAGCCCGTCGATTGGACCTCGCATCGAGGCAAGGTCACGCTCGTCGTATTTTGGTCGCCACGATTTCGACCGTCGGTCACCCTGCTTCGCAGGACATCCGCGGTGGTCACGGCGCATCCGGATGAAGCATCGATCATCGCCATCGGAATCGACGATGACCCCGCGACCGCAAGGTCGATGGCAGCCGAACTTGGCTTCTCCGGACCATTCGTTCATGACGGACTGGGCTGGCGTTCGCCGATTGCCCGCGAATACGGCATACGCGTATTGCCGACCGTCTTATTCCTCGATCGTGACGGAAAGCTCGCGGACATTGAGCAACTGGGGCGCCGGCAACTGAGTGCTGAAGTCGTGGCGCGTTTTGAGCGAATGATCGGCGCGACATCCACGTCGCAACCCGTCGAGACGCAGCCTACCGAAATGGACGATGGGATTCCGCTGGGGGACTGATTCATGCAAACGCCACCTTTGCGCCCCGGTGGTGTTTTCGCACCGGCGGCGTCACGTTAAGATTCCATGCTGACAATAGACCCACCAACAACACTGGAGCATCACCATGGAAAAGACGCTGATCATTCTGAAGCCCGACGCTCTGCAGCGCGGCCTGGCCGGACGCATTCTGACCCGCTTCGAGGAGAAGGGCTTTCAAGTCCTGGGCCTCAAGCTCATGCATATCGCCAAGCCGCTGGCCGAGAAGCACTACGGCGTGCACAAGGAGAAGCCGTTCTACCCGCGGCTCCTGCAGTACATCACCAGCAGTCCGGTGATAGTCATGGCACTCCAGGCAAACAATGCGATCGCCGTGTCACGCAAGATGATGGGCGCTACGTTCGGCTCGAAGGCCGAGCCGGGCACGATCCGCGGCGATTTCGGACTTTCCAACAGCTTCAATCTGATCCACGGCAGCGACAGCCCGGAAGCGGCGGAATTCGAGATCGGTCTTTATTTCAAGCCGGACGAACTGGCCAAGTACGAGCGCGCCTGCGACAAATGGGTGTACGACTATAGCGGCCCTACGCCGGAATGATGGGCCGCTTGCGTCGCAGCTTATTCAATTCCTAACAGGGATTGCATCGACAGTAGTGGCAATCGGGGGTGGTTTTGCATAGATTATTACGTCGACCCTTGCACCGACCGCGGGGCGGGAGTCTGCGCCCATGCCTTATGCTGAAAACTGGACGAATTTTTTCGACAATCCGCAAGATCGGCGCCGACGGACTGGTTGGCGAGCCGTTGCTCTCGTCGGTCTCTCAATCGCGATATTGAGTCACGGAAGCGCGCATGCAACTCCCTCCATCACGAGCGTGGGTGTTTTGCCCGGCGACACAATTTCTTCAGTCAATGCCATAAACACGAATGGTAGCGTTGTGGTCGGCGCTGGGGACCTGCACGCGTTTCGATGGACCGCCGGCGGCGGAATCCAGGACCTCGGCAACTTGCCGAATGGACTCTTCTCAATGGCGTTTTCGGTCACTGCCGATGGCCAGGCGGTCATGGGTGTGTCGACGGATGACATTTACTACAGGATTTTCCGTTGGACCAGTGCAACGGGCATGCAAGCTCAAGGACTCCTCCCCGGTGGAACGTACATCATTCCCCTTGGCTCGAGTTCAGATGGGAGATTTCTGACCGGCGCAGGCAATTCAAACCTGACGCCGCAGTCGCGCGGCTTTCTCTGGACTCTTGAGACGGGTGTACAAGACATGGGAGACGCACCTGGCTGGACGGGTTACGAGGGGCGTGGCGTTAGCCTGAATGGAAACGCGGTCACCGGCCGAGGAACCTTGAATGGTCAAAATCGGGCATTCCGTTGGACGTCGCAAGGCGGACTGCAGGCGCTTCCGTTACTGGCCGGCCACACCTACTCTCAAGGCAGTGCCATAAGTGACGATGGACAGGTGATGTTCGGATTTGCCGGACCGTCAACGACTTCCTATAGCGCCATGCGTTGGACTACTACGACTGGAGCTCAGGATTTGGGAATTCTCCCTGGCACTTCGCGATGCAACATCGAGCGAACGTGCTCAACTGGCTCGGTCGGCGTTGGCGGCTGCAGTGCCCCAGGCGGCAATCGCGCGACGCTTTGGCGGCAGGACATCGGCTTTGTCGACCTCAACACATACCTTCCGACATTGGGCGTGAATCTGGCTGGTTGGATCCTGACTCATGCAACGGGAATCTCAAGCGACGGGACCGCGATCATCGGCTCCGGTCAATTCAATGGGCAGACCCGCGGATTCGTGGTTCAAGGCCTGCCCGCACTCTGCCTTCCCGCGCTCATTAGCCACCCGTTTTCTCAGAGCCGTTGCGACGGTACAACAAATGGCTCGTTCACTGTGACAGCAGGTGGGATTGGACTTTCTTATCAGTGGCAGATCCAGGTTTCACCCAACGTCTGGACCAATCTGACGACTCACGCGGAAGATCTTCCTTGTTTCCATGCATTTGCGACCCTTCCGCACGCCTCCGGCACACAGATTGGGGCCGATGCCATATCGTGCAACGGTGATTCGACTTATCTGGTCCGATGCGTCATTTCCAACGCGAATGGATCGGTGATCAGCAACACAGCGACTTTGACTTATTATCGAACAGGAACCGGAGATATCGACGGCGATGGAGAAGTGGACGGCCGCGATATTCAGCGTTTCGTGGCCACTCTCCTCAGCGCGTTTCCGGTGCCGAGCCTGGCAAGATGCGGCAGTGACTTGAACCACGATGGATTCGTGAACATAGGCGATGTGGGGCTATTTACTCAACAATTGTTGGGCATCTAGCTGAGCGGCTCATTCCGCTTGATTGCGGCGATGAACTGCTCGGGATAGGCGCGGGGCAATACGCTCACTTTGTCGAGCTGCGCGACGGCATCGGCGGGCAGTTTCAAATCGCAGGCCGCCAGATTGTCCTTCAATTGGGCATTTGTCTTCGGCCCGATGATCACGCTCGACACGGCGGGGCGGTTGAGAACCCAGTTGATCGCGACGGCCGTCGTTGTCGTTTCACATTGCTTTGCGACGGATTGAACCGCGTCGGCGATATCCAGATTCCGCTGATTCACGAACCGCTTGCGCCAGTCGTTGGCCTCGTCCGGCGTGGGGCCGAAACGCGTGCCGGCCGGGCCGGTCATGTCGCGTTTGTACTTGCCGGTGAGCACGCCTCCGCCCAGCGGACTCCACGGCAGCAGGCCTATGTTGTATCGCTGGCAGACCGAGACGACGCCGCGCTCAATGTCGCGGCAGGCGAGGCTGTATTGCATTTGCGCAGTGACCAGGGGCTCCCAGTTGAAGCGAATGCAGAGTTGTCGGGCCTCGGCAATCTGCCACGCCTCGAAATTAGACAAGCCGACG
>CAYXEY010000411.1:0-5264 GCA_964464105.1 uncultured Planctomycetaceae bacterium | reverse complement strand
CGGGGAATCAAGGCGCGACGCCTCGAGGACGGCTTTCCGGAATGGCGCGCGGCGGGGCTGCCGGTGGAACGCTAGAGAAAGGACGGAATGCGTGAATCCCGAACTCGGCGTCATCGAAGGCTACTTCGGCGTTCCCTGGTCCCATGCCGAACGAAAGGAGGTGATAGCGGACCTGAGACGATTCGGCTATTCGTTCTTCCACCATGCTCCGAAGGCGGACGCCTTCCTGCGCCGGCAGTGGCGCCAGTCGCATACGGACGCTGCGCTCGCCCAGCTTGCGGACCTCTCGGCACATTGCAGAAGCCTCGGCATGCGCTTCGGCATCGGCTTGAGCCCCTACGAGCTGTATCGCGACTTTTCCGGCGCCGCAAAGGCGGACTTCCTCGCCAAGATTCGTGCGCTGGACGAAATCGGCCTCGACGACCTCGCGATCCTCTTCGACGACACGCGCGGCGACCTTCCCGATCTCGCCGCGCGGGAGGCGGACATCGTCCACACGGCCATGGCGCTGACGCGCGCAACCCGGGTCGTGATGTGCCCCACCTACTACTCGGAAGACCGGATGCTGGATGTCCTGTTCGGAGAACGTCCCGCGGGATACCTGGAGGAACTCGGGCGCAGGCTGGATCCCCGGGTCGGGGTCTACTGGACCGGCGAGGAAATCTGCGCTCGCGAGTACTCGCCCGGCCACCTGGGTCGCGTGGCCGAGGCTCTGCGGCGCAAGCCGATCCTGTGGGACAACTACCCCGTCAACGACGGTCCCCGCATGTCGCGTTTCCTTCACCTCCGGGGATTCACTGGGCGTCCGAGCGCGATCGGTTCCTGGATCGCCGCGCATGCGATCAATCCCGCCCTGCAACCCCATCTTTCCCTGATACCGGCCGCAACACTTGCCACCAGCTACCGGGAGGGCACCGGCTACTGCTACATGCGTGCGTTCCGGGAGGCCGCGCTTGCCTTGGCCGATGGCGACCTCGCAAGGATGCTGGAGACCGACCTGCTGGCACTGCAGGACCTGGGAATCGATCACCTGCTTGGCGAGCGGGACCGACTGCGGGCGCGCTACCTCGCGATCGATCACCCGATGGCAGCCGAGATCGTTCGCTGGCTGGATGGCAGCTACACGGTGGATCGCTGGGAGGCGGAATCCGAATAGTGCCGGTTTACAGTCACTTGCGGGATCTGTAGTCCAGACCCAGTGTTCAGTTCGCGACATGCGTAATCGGGACTCTTCGAGAGACGATCACCAGCCGTTTGTCCCGAATGATCACGTGCATTGGCAGGCCGGAACGCTGCAGATCCTCGTAAGTCCGAGGAGGCATCAATGCAAAGGCCATTCCTGAAGTCGCGTGCCACACTGCCGCAAACATTTCTATGGTGGGGATTACCTTGTGGGGCTCGGCATCAATTCCCGTGCCCAACTCTCCTCGGGTTTCGACGAGCGTCAATATTCTGCCGAGATAGAACGGTACCGAATGGTCGAAATGGGCAACGCTGTAGAACGGCGCGTCAGGATGGAAGGGTTTGGTGTCGTTGGTGAGTTCTTCGATGAGCCGCTCCGAAGAGTAGCTTTCATCGACCTCATGCAGGTAAGCCGATAGCAGATACCAGAATCCGAAGCTGCCAACCATGAGTACCGCCAGCGCACTCCGCACACGGTCACGTCGCAGAAGTTCGAGTGCGGAGGCCCCTGCGATGGTCAGCAGACCGGCTGCCGCGTAAACCCAGATCAGCGCCTGCACCGCCTCCGGGCCGAGTGAGTCGAACTTTTTCCAGCCCGGCAGCCAACGGGTGGCTGCAAGCACCAAGAACCCCGCAACTATGGTTCCCCATGCCGAGACCATGAACGACCGGCGGGAGTTCTGAAGGTCGCATAGCCGGCTTCCCGCCACGAGCGCAAGCGCAGGAAAGATCGGGACTACGTATGCCGGCAGCTTCGATCGGGAAACGCTGAAGAACGCAACGATCGCGACGATCCAGGCAATGCAAAACAACTCGGGTCGAAAGCTCCCCGAGCGGGGTGTGTTTGGGCTTTGTACCAGTCTGTGAACAATCGCTGGGGTCCACGGCATGAATCCGAGCAATAGGACCGGGACGTAGTACCACCACGCTCCCGGCCGATTGTGTCCGCTTTCCGAAAAGCGCTGCAGATGTTCACGCACGACAAAGAAGTCGAAGAACTCCGGATTCCTCTGCTGAACTAACAAGAACCATGGCAGAGCAACGGCAAGCAGAATGGCCAATCCTGCAGCGAGGTGCAGTTTCCCCCAGATACGAGCGTCTCGCGCCAATGCCGAATAGGCGCCCAACGCCAAGGCAGGCAGGACAAGTGCGGCAAGCCCCTTGGCAAGGACACCGAAGGCTATCGCCACCCACGCGGCGCACATCCATCGGAATCGCGCCTGAGGGGAAGCATCAGCCCGCTGGGCAAGCAGAAACGCCCCCAAGCCGAAGGCGAGACAAGCGGAAAAAGTCATGTCAAGTGTCAGGAACTGCCCGCTCAGGAAATAGGCCCAGCAGCTGCCCAACACCAGGCCGGTGACCACGCCCGCCGAGGGCCCCCAAAGTCGCCTTCCCACGAAAGCCATCATGAGCAAACTGGCCAGCCCGAGGATGGCGGGCATGATCCGCGCGGTCCACTCATCCTCGCCAAATGCAGCGAACATGCCAGCCGTCAGCCAGTATTGCAGCGGCGGCTTTTCGAAGTACTTGAGTCCGTTCAAGCGCGGAGTGACCCAATCACCTGAAGCCGTCATCTCCCGAGGTATTTCGGCGTAGCGACCTTCGTCGGGAAAAAACAGGCCGCGTTGTTCGATTCCGCCAAGCCAGGCGACTGCGATAAATATCACGAGCAATCGAGCAAACACCGTTGCCATGCTCTTCGCGTCCTGCTGTTCCATTGATGTTCCCAAGACTTACCTCTTTGGTTTGGCGAGACTCCCTGCTTCATGAACAGTTTCCTGGGCTCGAGATTTCGAGGCCCGGAATGAAATGGAGCTCGAATCACCGCTGGGAAGGATCTTGACTGCTGCCAGTTACTGGCGGCTGGTGCGGGCACTCACGGTACTCACAGCAACAATGTTCAGTGCGCGTGACGATGATGGGTGTCCGGGAAGTGCGGATGTTTGTGTGTCACCACAACATGCTGGTGAAGATGGTCATGCGGCTCCTGACCATCCCAGTCGGGACCGTGCTGATGCAGATGATGCGCATCGTGCACATGCGGATGGTGGTGTTCCTCCGGTTCGTGCGTATGGACATGTTCGTGTCGCTCCGTCAGATGCAGCCAGACACCGCAACCCATGAGGCCAGCGGCCACCCAGAATGCAGGATAAGTCGATTCACCGAGTATCGCGAGCGCAACTGCCGCTCCGATGAATGGGGCCGTTGAAAAATATGCACCCGTACGCGCAGTGCCAAGACCGCGCAGTGCCAACACGAAAAGGACGAGGCTGATGCCGTAGCCCAACAGTCCGACAGTCATCGCCGATACACCGATCAGCGGCGCGGGCAGCGTAGCGCCCATGGCCAGTGCGAGCAGGGAGTTGACCACCCCGGCGATGAGGCCCTTGCTGCTCGCGATGAACAAGGCGTCCGTAGCCGAGACTTTGCGGGTCAGGTTGTTATCGATGGCCCAGAACAGGCATGCGGCGGATACCATGAGCGGGCCCATCCAGTTCGCCGCCTCACCCTCGCCGGTCGGCCATGTCAGTACAACGCCGCCAGCGACGATGGCCGCCATTCCCAGAACAATGCGCCGGTCCGCGTTCTCCTTGAACACCACCCACGCGATGGTTGCGGTGAGTACAGCCTCGAGGTTCAGAAGCAATGATGCTGTCGAACCGCTGGAGGTGATCAATCCGAACATCAGGGCCACGGGACCAAGAATCCCACCAAACACGATAGCCACGAGTAGCCAAGGCCATTCCGAGCGAGATAGTCGCGGCGATTTCCACCCGCGATCCCGGGACAGCCGCAGCGTCATGAGGCCGATACCGCTACCCAGATAGAGCAACCCTGCGAGCAGCATGGGCGGCAGGTGGCCGACCAGCAGCTTGGCGAACGGGGTACTGGCGCCGAATAGGGCCGCCGCCGCCAGGGCATACAGGACGCTGCGGTTCATTGCATTCCTTGCCCGACACTCTCGCCGAGTAATTCATGGACGGCAACCCCACCCCTAAAGGCAGGGGATGGGGTTCGCCGCCCTCAGAGTACGCGCTCTATCTTCTCGTAGTCTCCGCTGGTCTTGAGCGTGATGGTCACGTCGGCACCCGACCGGTTGCGCCAGTACCAGCCGTGCTTGCCATCGAAGGCAGCCTGAAGCGTGCCGGCGTCACCGGTCTTGTTTCGACCCTTGCCGTAGCCGTGGTAGAAGTCTTTCGGCGCACCGACGGGATCGCCGTGCGTGTCGTAGTTGACCGGTACACCGGCAGTGGACCACTCGTAGCGCACGGTGCCGTCCTTGCGCATGGCGAGCTTGATTTCCGCGGCCTGGCCATTTTTAAGCGTGACGGTCATGGTGTGCTGAGGCGCCGGCGTCGCTGCTTTCGTTACGGCTGCCGATTGCGAACCCGAAGCGGAAGTCCCGGTGACAGCGGGAGCCTCGACGACTGCCTTAGCTGTTCGCCCGCCCGCTGACGGAGCCGTTTCTCCGGCATTCGCGTTGGAAATAAGCGATTTCTTGATCTCGCCCATCTGGGTTAGGCCAAGTGCGCGGCCGATGCCGACGGGATCGATGCCGTACTCTGCCGGCAGGATCGTCGTAACAAGCAGGCCGCCAGCGATCAGCGCCGCGATCGCGGTGGAGCGCATCAGTTTTCCGGTGCTCGGCAGTTCGGCGCGGTTGGGAAGGTCGGTGTTGTACATGGATTTTGACTCCAGACAATTCAGGAAAGGGACAAGCCGGTGAGTTGATAGCCGATCAGCACGAAACCTGCGCACATCATGGCGACGTTCGCGGTGTAGGCATGCTTGAGGAAGGCCGCGGTTCGCCGCCAGTAGCCCATCGCGATCAGGATGACCCCGAGCGCCAGCAATTGCCCTATCTCGACGCCGACGTTGAAGGCCAACAGGTTGGGCAGGAGGCCTTCACGCGCCATCTCGAACTCCTGGATTTTGGCCGCCAGGCCGAAGCCATGGAAGAAGCCGAAGACCAGGGTCGCGATCCTGGTGTTTGGCTGCACGCCGAACCAGCGCTGGTAGGCGCCGAGGTTGTCGAGCGCCTTGTACACCACCGACAGGCCGATGATCGCGTCGATCAGGTA
>CAYXEY010000410.1:3740-5274 GCA_964464105.1 uncultured Planctomycetaceae bacterium | reverse complement strand
ATCGGCGTGGTCTTCTTCTCGATGCAATCCACAAAGTGTGTCGCCATGTTGCGCAGCGGTTCTGTCGAAGGGATGCGCGGACACCACACGTCGCCGGTGCGATAGGAGATCATGAGGTTGCGGCGGCCTTCAAGGTCATCGGTGTTCACCGTGATGCCGCTGTCGTAGATCTTCACTTTTTCGATCGGGTCGAGATCGTTGTAGACCAGGCTCTTCTTGCTGCCGCCGAGAATGGTGTAGCGAATTTTGACTGGCGAGAGCCAGTTCACGTGGAAGTTCGCAATGAGCTTGTCGCCGAAGTCCAGGTTGAGGTAGGCGACGTCTTCGATCTTTTCATCGGCATGGGCAGCACCAAAGGTGGCCACGCTGCGCGGCATTCGGCCGACGACGTAATCGATAATGGAAAGATCATGCGGGGCCAGATCCCAGACGACGTTGACGTCCTTCTGGAACAAACCGAGATTGACTCGAACGCTGTCGACGAAGAGCAGATTGCCCAATTGACCCGAATCGACAATCTCTTTCATCAATTTTACCGCGGGACTGTAGACGAAGATGTGATCCACCATCAGGGTCAGCTTCTTGGCTGCCGCGACGTTGACGAGATCTTCGGCATCGGGCACATTGCCGGTGAGCGGTTTTTCAACCAGTACGTGCTTGCCGGCGTTAAGTGCGGCTTTGGCCATGGCGTGATGCGTGGAGACTGGCGTCGCGATGACCACGGCGTCGATCTCTTTGTCCGCGAGAACCTCCTCGTACTGACTGAGCAGCCGCACGCCCGGGAATCTGCGGCCCACCATGGCGAGTCGCTCTGCATTGGCCTCGCATACGGCCGACAGCGTGGCGCCCGGCGTCTCGAAGAAATTACGGACGAGGTTGGGTCCCCAGTATCCGTATCCGACAACTGCAACTCTCACCATATCGCAAGCCTCTCATGCGACCAAAAATCGGCCCGAAGGCGCGACGAAGGTCAGGATCGTTATTGAAGTTCGACGGATCATCATAAGGACGCCCTAAGGCATTCTCAACTTCACCGCCGCTCGCGAAAGTCATGCGTTGCATTGACGACGGGGTGCTGTTATTTACTGTTTTGTATCAATCAACCGCGGCCGTTGTCCGACGGCGCAGGGTCGCGGACCATTCGCGCCAGTTTTCTTGCGACGCGTCCGTGCAGCGACTCCCGCGGAAACAGGGCCTTGAGCCTGGCCCTTAGATTGGGCTCAGCCGCCGGCGCTGGTATCGGCTGTGGTGCGGCTTCGATCGATCGGCGCAGCTCGGCCAGAGCGAGCGAAGCCTCGCGCTCGGCATGTTCCAGCCTGCGACATTTTTCGATCAGCGGCTTTTGCGCGGCTTCGAGCAGTCCGTTGACGCGCTCGAGCTCAATGATTGTCTGCTCGCGCTCTTCCGCTACCTTGCGCCATGAGAGCATGAGTTCTTCGTAATTCTTGCGCTGATCTTCGGTCCAGTCCAAATAGCCGCGGGCGGCGCGCTCGCGCTCCTCTGCCTGCTCCGCCAGGCGCTGCCAGTTGTGCCA
>CAYXEY010000410.1:0-3730 GCA_964464105.1 uncultured Planctomycetaceae bacterium | reverse complement strand
CTTGGTCTTCTCAAGGATGATCGCCTGCCGTTCGTCGGTTGCGCGAATCCATGCCTCTCGTTGGCGCTCAAGCCACGCAAGTCTCTCGTTCTTTCTCGCCTCCTGCGACTCCGCCGGACGGCGTGATGTGTCCACCAGCCAGATCGATCCGTCGATTTCGATCGCATCGCCGAAAATCTCGTCCACCGCGCGTCGCACGGACGAATAGTTGAAGTAGTCGTGTCCAGAGATGATGCCGCCGGTGCGCACCTTTGGAAGCCAAGCGCGAAGATCACGCACCACCGATTCGTATGAATGGTCGGCGTCGATGAACACAAAGTCCACGGCGCCATTCTCGAACTGATCCGCAGACTCCCAGGAGCATGCGCGAACGTCGCGCACGATTTCGCGCACGCCTGCTTCGACAATGTTGGCGTTGTATACCTGATACAGGTAGTCGGGGTCGTTGTTGAATTCCTCCGGCGCGTTCTCCTTGAGGTAGGAGATGTCCCACAAGTCGACGCCGTAGACGATTACGTCATCGCCCCGGGCCTTAAGCTGCCGCGCCAGATGTCGAAGCGAGTGGCCCTTCCAGCAGCCGACTTCGACAAATACGCGGAAATCGCTCCGTGCGGCCATGCGGTCGTAGAATCCCGCATAATCGAACCAGTTGTGCGTTTCCAGGATGGCGGCGAGCTCGTTCATGGTTGTGGCTTCACGTCGCCTATGCTCGAATCGGGCAGACGGTAGCCGCCCGACTGCTCATGTCTCAAGCGGATGCGCACCTCGAGCCAATCGGCCCAGGCGAATGCGGTTGACGCGCTATCTTTGACGCGCGTGGCAAAATGCAAATCAGCCGGTTCGATCAGGGGCCGATCGAGCAACAGTGTGACGGCATGCGGCTGCTGGTCCGCGGGGACAGTCTGCCAGCCTGAATGGCCGACGACGCGGGTGTCATGCACGGGGTCGGCCGGATAGGAATCGCAGTTGTACCTGACCGGCGTGGCGCATAGGGCGAATTCAATCGGAAACTGGGCCTGCTCATTCCGGATCATCACCGTGCAGCTTACCCGATCGGCATGCTCCGGGCAGATGTTCCTCAACATGCCCGAGGCCGGACCCTCCATGGGGTGCAATCGAAAGCCGGGCTTGTCAGTCAGCGGGTGAATGAAATTGACCGTAGTATCAATCGTGCTTCGGATCCGGGCGATGTCGGTTGCGTCCAGTGCGTATTCAAGAGCCAGGGCCTGAGGCGGTGTGCCGGTGATTTGGCACCATCCACGTGCAGAGAGGTTGAGGTTGGTTCCCGGAAGAGTCCCCCAGAGGTACATGGCCAGGCACTGAGCGTGAAGCGTGTCTCCAGACTGGCATCGCATCTCAGGATATGCACCGACCGGGCTCAGGGCGAGGCGCGGGGGTTCGCCTGAATCGGTTTCCCATCGGACAGTCAATTCAACCTGGCGAGCCGGAGAAGTCGACGCAACGGGAAATGCGCAGCGGAACCAGCCCTGTCCGAGTCGATCGTAGCTGACTCTCCAGATGGCGATCGGCGCGTCTGTCTCGAGGTCTTGCAGAGTGACGTAAAGTCTGCCCGTGCCCACGGCCCCGGGAGGACTGAACAGATCGATTGCTGCAAGTCCCGACGCCGACGTGGGCAACGCCTGGTGAAGCAGTTGCGGCGTGGATTGGCCGTCCGAATAGATACTGTTCGAGGGGGGAAACGACTCGATCAATTTGAAAGGCGCGATCTGCGGGAGGAATTGCTGGATGCGCCGCATCACGCCGCGGGCCTGTTCGTATTCGCCACGCAGTTCGTACAACGCTCCGTGCAATTCGGCGACGCGCTCGTCGGCCCGGTGCAGATCGGCCTGCGACATCTCAAAGAGCCGCTGAAAGAGGGCCGATTTCATCGCGTGGGCATGATCGGCCTGAGAGGCGTGGCCATTGCGCAGATCGAGAACCTGCGGGGCGGGGCCGGCATTTCGACCCGACCACCAGCTCACGAACTCACGAAGCTGGTCATGCCCTGCGTCAGTCAATGCGGCCAGCACGGTCACGGCACTCGGTGGCGCGGGCACCGGTGTTACCGAAGACTCAACTCCCATATGGGAGAACATACGCAGCGCTGGGGCGGTCGCCCCGGAAGCAGGACGATAAACCAAATAATCAAGACTGGCGTAGCCATTGGAATGGCCGTTGAACAGCGCGCTGGCCGCTGCATGGTCTGTCTCCGCGAAGATCACCTTGGGCCGCGGGGCCAGCAGCGTGTCGAGCGTTTGTCTGTCAGTCTCGAGGATCATGGGTTCAATTCACCGCGCGACAGCAGGGATTCAACGAAGTCAGCGAAGGTCTGGGTATTGACTGACCAGGTCGTCTGACTTCGCAACTTTGCGCTGGCCTGCCCTATCTCCATGAGACTGGCCCGATCGGCCTGCAGGCGTCTCAAGCGGTCCACCATTTGAGCCACGAGGGCCGGTGAGTCAAGATCGTTGGGGAAGAGGAAACCGGTCCTGCCCGATTCGACGATTTCCCCGATCGCGCCGACGTTCGTCGAAAGCACCACGCAGCCCATCCGCTGGGCTTCGAGAAGGGTGAGCGGCACGCCTTCGAACCGCGACACCATGATGACCACATCGGCCCAGGCATAGAGCCGGGCAAGGCCGCTGCGCGTCATGACCGGCGGCGTCATCACTGATTGGACAGCTTCGAACTCCGCGTCGGTCGTGGTCACCGAGCCGCACACCCGTCCGCCGACGATGCGCCATTCGACCGGGAAGTCCGCGGTGCACGTCTGCTCGTGAATCGCCAGCAGGCGGTCCATGCCCTTTTCCCAGTCGAATCGTCCAAGATAGAGGATGCGCAATGGGGTGCTCTGCGCTCGCTCGCGGCGAAGCTCCATCGTGATGCGTACGAACTCGTTGCTCACTTCAAACGAGGGTGCGTTCGGCGCGTAGATCAGCTTCTCGCGCGGCAGGCCCCAAGCCGTGCACCAGCTTCGCAATTTCTTTGAGATGACGATAACGCCATCCACGTCCTTCTCGTGCCGCAGGATCTCGTAGGCCTGGCCCGAGGGCATTTCGTTGGCGCTGATGATGACCGAGTGAAGATGGCAGATTGTCTTGATTCCGTGGCGGCGGAGCAGCTTGAAGACGTCGTTGGTCGGCGTGCTGAGATTGTTGACCACCACATCCATGGTGCCCAGGAGGCCGAGCAGGCCGTCGGGCTGCCAGAGTTCCCAGGGCTCGACCACCGTGATGGTCTCGAAGGTGTCGCGAAACTCGGACAAGAGCTGGGCCGTTCCGGAGCTGATGACGAAGAGGTGCGGCGTCCATCCGCGGCGTCGCGTTTCGCGGCCGAGGTTCATGGTGGCCCGATCGGCGCCGCCGAAGCGGCAGATGGGCAGGACAAAGCCGATGTGCACCTGCGAGCGATCGAGAACTTTTGGAAACAGGGGGCCGGAATCGAAAAGCCGGCGGCTTGGTTCGAGGGAATCGACAGGTTGTTGAACGTCACTTTTGTGAGGCAGGCAGATTCTCTTCTGCTTCTCAAGCTCTGGTTTTATTTCGTCGATCAGCGCGGCCAATCCTTCGAGCGCGTCGGGTCGCGGCTCGCGCGTCGCGTCAGGATGGGTGTAGCGCAGCTCGCGGCAGCGGATCAAATCGTCCGGCGGCGTGGCGACACGCTGTAGAAATTGAGCCCCGCTCGATTGGTTCAGATGCTCCAGCATCGTCTCCCGGCGCATGACCACGAT
>CAYXEY010000409.1:1031-5275 GCA_964464105.1 uncultured Planctomycetaceae bacterium | reverse complement strand
CAGAGATCGATCGCATCGCGGCGAAACAACAGTTTACCGCCGATTCGTCCGGCGCAAGGCAGCCCCTGCGTCTTGCGGATGTGCCGGAGAGATCGCTTGGCGCTGTCGATGCCGTGCACCGCATCCAACCGAAGGTACTGTGCGGCCTCGACATCTGTAAGAATGGGCGGCCATGCTTCCGGTCTTGGGGGCCATACTGCATTCATGGTGAGTCCTCATTAGGAGCGACGTTTCGGTCTGCGAGCATCACGCGCCTGTTCCATAGTTCGCATGCGCGTGTACATGCAGCCCAAAAAGACCTACGCGTCAGCATTTGCAACCGATCGGATGTTTGTCGTCGTGGCCATCGGAGTTCCCTCGAATATTCACATGTCCGCGTACATGCGAACATAGAACACAAAAAAAGACCGTCGCCTAATCGAACAGCTTCAATTGGGTGGAATCCTTGGCCTGGGTTGATCCCGAGGTATTGTTTCGCTGCATGTTTGCCATGCTCGACCAGAGCCTCTTCATTCTGGGCCGGGGCAAAAGTGGCTCGAACCGGTGGACGGATACGCGTAATTCACAGCAGCGAATGAGCGCTGCGGAAAGCGAGACCGCGAATCGCGACCTGATCTCAGGAAGAAACAGGTCGGTCCAGAGTTGGTCAGATGAGGGCGACTCGACCATGATGTCCGGCAGAACGTCTACATACTGGAGGCCCCTGTCCTCGCAGATTTTCAACAGCCCTTGCTCAAACATGTGGATCGGCATCAGGAACGATGCTGCAAACTGGTCAGCCTGCCGCTCTTGCGCGGAAGCACGTTCCAGCGCGTCCCGTCTCTGATCGTGCAGGATATGACGCTGTTCGGTGTGGAGGATCATATGGCCCAATTCATGAGCGCAGGTGAACCGGAATCGTCCTTCGTTTTCGAGCACCTTTTCGTCGATCTGGATCTCTCGATCCTCGATGAACGCGGCACCGAGAACGTCGTGGCCCAAATGGGATAGGTCGCAGACTCCAAAGGCGATTCCAAGGCCGACTTCGATACAGCGTTCAACCGGGACCGGAGTGGGCATGAAGTCAATTCTGAGGCGCTCACGGCACTGCTCCAGGCAGTCCCACGCCCGTCGCTCGATGCTTCGGGCAGAAGCGGGGAGATCGAACAATCTGCCATATTGCCCAATCGACACGGGTCAATCCCTCGTTCGTTTTCGAGTCAGTTCCTTGGCGTTCTTGATGAGCGTATCCCAATCGGCCGGCGAGAGTTTTCGAGCGGATCGAAGGAACTCAGGTACCTTTGCGGCCGTCGTCGGGTCCTGACTGGCGACTTCACTGACGATTTCCTCGGGTCTGCTCCAGCCAGCCCGCAGAATCGCTTCGTCTACGCCGTATTGTTTGATCATCCGCACGAGCAATTCCTCGGACGGTGTGCGGCGTCCTTTTTCCAAATCGGTCAGGTGGGCCGGGGCGATGTCCAACAGTTTGGCCATTTCGCGGAGGCCCTTGTTCAAGACTTCCATGCGTTGCGTGCGAAGCAACTCGCCGACCCGCTGCGATCCCTGCAATAGGTTTCTCTTTGCCAAAGCGAATCTCCATGCTGTTCGCCAGTATGCTAACGATCCGACTTGCCAAAGTCAAGCTGCTTAACCGATTTTTAGGGAAGGACTCGATCCCTACGAAGAACAGCGAACGGTGGGTGCGGCAGTCAGGTTATGGAAATGGAACAAAGGGGGCGGCCTTCATTGACAAGAACCGCTCTGAGATCATTGCCCCATGACAAGATGCACGATACCGGCCGCGATCAATGAGACTTGCGAGGGTAGCTGGCGCGGCATCGTCCAATTCAAATCCAATTCCCTCAAGAATGTCGTCGACCTCGGGCAAGTTTGGTGTTCGCAAGGCGATTTTCGACATCTGAATTGAAGCGTGCTCGGACAGGCGCCCTAAGAAATCCACAAACACGGGTTTCCATATCTTAAGCAGCGGCCATGCGCCGCTTGACGCGAGGGGTGCCGGAGGGTTGACAATTGTCCGAGTAGTCCCGATTCGTAACACGTCAATTTGATCAAGGGGAACGCCCAGGCTTCCAACCGCTTCGATGATGGCGACAAGTGTCGGGTCATTCGCCCACAATCCGCCATCCCAGAACGTGCGGCCGTCTTCACTGCGGAATGCCTCGAAATATGTTGGGGCAGCAGAAGTAGCCATTCCGACATGCCATGCCGGAAGCTGATGATCTCGTACATAATTAGTATGATGTCGCGTTTTTAGAACGGTGGGCCACATATCGTCATAATGGACGGCAGGAATGCAAAGTCGATTCTTCGCGGCACCTAGGAGTTCAGCACTGCCTACGATTTCCCTCACTGCTTTGGCAAGGGGTTTATTGTCATACTTAGAACAGAAGAGCTGGCGCAGCTTCTTGAATCGACGCACTGGAAAAATCGCAGGGATGTGTTTCTGGTATTGCTCCAGTATCCGCGACGCTGGTTGGTCGAACGCGAGCGCTAACGCGATCAAGCCACCTGTCGATGTTCCTGCTATTAAGTCAAAATGCTCGCGCACTCTCTTGCCTGTGCGCTCAATCTCAGCGAGTGCGGCAGCAATGAAAATACCACGAACGCCGCCGCCACTGAGACTTAAGATCCGAAAGCGCTGACCAGGGCTCGCATTGTCTGGCTCGGCCATATGGGTTCCTCGGATTTGGGCGGCACGTACGGGTGTTTGTCTCCAAGCCAGACTCCGAATTCCCACCAATATTCATAATGAAAAAGCCAACGTACGGTCCAGGGAATTATTGTGTCAACTAGCGGACAAGACCAGTTCCATTCGTTACCCGATCGGTCGTACAGGCAGAGCGCGCCTTCGGAATACAAATGAGGCGTCCTCATTCCGTGGGCGCCTGGGTAAGGCCGGGGATCGAATACTAGGACATACGGATGAGCATCAAGAGCATGAAGAAATACGACCGAATATGAATTACTTGTCGGCGTAGGCGAAAGATCGAGTTCAAATCGTAAGAGCCGGCGCCCCCCGATCGATTTAATCTCGGCTCTGCAATCCGAGAATTGCCGCCGGATTAGCCACGCCTGCATGTTTAGGGAAAGTGGCGATTCCACTTGATTCAATCCCCATGAAAGTTGCTCGGACGAGACGGTCGAATCTCGGGTTTCGGTAATGCCGGCTCGCGCACATGAATGTAGGGTCCCTCCGTTTGAGTTCCTAACAAGCCAAGTGAATTGGACCGGCTAACCTCTTCCTGGGCCCCCTTGACGGCCTGAGAGACTGCCTTTTGCCCGAATGAATGTGATAGCACCGATACGATGTCGCGCGGACCTCTGGCGACGCGTGCCGCCGAAAGCGTCTCTTGCATATTTTCAATCATCGTGCAGAATTTCACATAAGCGGCGTTGGTCAACGGTGCGGCAAGGTCTTCTATACCACCGTCGTGTGGCGCGATTTCGTCGGCAGGATTGGGAACATTGATTCGTGCCGGAGCGGCCTCTTCGATTTGCGATCGTATGCCTGTTAATACGGTGTCGAGGCCATCTTCAATCGAAGTCTCTCCGCGATAATGGCGGCCCGCAAGCGTCGTCACCATGATCGACGCTGGACGGCATTTGTCTCCAAGGAAGTCGTTATCCCGTTGGCGCTTCATGAGTTGAATGATCCGCCGCAAGGGCGCCTTTTGATTGACCGGCTCCTGCGGCGGTACAGGCGCGACAGATGAGCAGATTTGAAACTCTTGGAGTCGGCGCGGCCCAGTTTCGCACATTTGGTGGAGCCAGCCGGCAAATCGAATGGGATCAGATTTCCGCCAGGTTTCGATGGCAGATCGGTGGTTCTCCCACTTCTGCGGCTCGCACATCAGAATTCGTATGCCCTCTGGGTCGAAAGGGTCTTTGCAGGCGGGGACCACGTCGAGATAGAAGTCATCCTCCGGGTAGGCCATCCGAATGCACTTGCCGCTGAAAGGATGCTGCTCTCTTGCTATCACTATCCGGCGAGCGAAGTCCTTGTTCTGGAGGAGGCGATACTGCACGGAGCCGTAGAGCGATTTGGAGGACGACACATGAGGATCAAAATCGCATCGGCATACGGTATCGATGTCGAATGGAACAACGTCCGTCTCCGCGCGAAGAGGCCGGATCGTTGTGCGTTGAAGCATTGATCCTTGGGGATAAACATCCGGCGACAGCCGCTCAAGCGGCGTATCCTGCTCTATGAGCCACTCACCGACGGCGTGATAACGCCGTTCGGC
>CAYXEY010000409.1:0-1021 GCA_964464105.1 uncultured Planctomycetaceae bacterium | reverse complement strand
ATTGAGCGCGGCTTAACTGGATGGCACGACAAATTCTATCCAAATAGTCATCGAGTGAACCGACAGCAAAAGAAGTGGCTTCCATTGGCAGAATCCTCCGTGAAACACTGCGCGGATGCGGGCTACTCATTCATTTTGCATGCCAACGACCCGCTTTCTGAAAATGTCGGCTCCCGTCAGTCGGCTGGGTTGTCGCGGTGCATAGGGTCTGCCACTTTTACACGACGGACACAGGCAACTGCCAATTTGTCCTGGAGATGTCAGGTGGTAGGCGTTAGGTGGAACCTTCGCAAGAAACAGATGACTTGTGATTGTCGATGCGCTAATCTGGCGTCGTGAAACACCGTTTGTTTCACGATCGTCAGAATCATGCAAACGCGTGGCCTGGCGTCTGAATCGTGGGATCGGACAACCGGTAAACCTGACTACCAATCAGGCTAAGGAGGCGGAGTTCATCACCCGCCATGTTCGAGTGCTCGTAGCGCTGGATGCCAGGAGACTGGCTCGTCCAGTGCGAGGGAGGCTCGGCAGAGTAATCCCAAGTTTTTGGAGTAATCCTGCCGTTCGATCCCATACATGATGGGCGAGTCGCTTCGCACCTGGCCGCGCCGTGGTTCACCACGGGGGCAAGCCTCGTCGAAAGCGTCCGCCTCGTTCTTTGCATATGAAAACTGGGCGACCGGGACAGACTTGTGTCATTACACGAGCCGGATCAGCCAAAGTGGGTGATGCCGCCATCGGCGGCTAATCCCCCTGCGGGGTTCGGGACCGACTGACGCACGCGAGTGCGGCAGCGGCCCGTTCAACGTTAGCCCGGGCAGGGAGCTTGTCTGCGGTGACGCAGACGACCGGCGCGATGATAAGCGTCGGCATTCCGCTTCAAACGGCGGATGGTGAAAAGCTCAACTGCGAAAGGCGGGAAACCGCTTCTGGGTGAGATCGATCGGAGACATGCCGAACTGCGATAGAAAGACCTTCGCTGACGGGTAAGGGGAGCTTCTAGATTCGTACCCCGAAATCG
>CAYXEY010000408.1:0-5276 GCA_964464105.1 uncultured Planctomycetaceae bacterium | reverse complement strand
CGCAAGGTCAGCTGTCGGTCGCGCGCTGTTCCACCGGAACGGGGACTTCATAGCCGCGGTTCATCCACGGCTCGAAGCGGATGCGCGAGAGCCAGTCCGAAACACTCGGGATCAGCCCGCCCATGTCTTCGCGGACATGGCGCTCGCCGATGAGGCGCACCGGCACCGTGCGGCCAGCCGCGTTGACGATCGCCACACCGAACACCCGCTCGGCTTCGAAGATGCCCTGCGCGTGGTGGCGTAATGCTCGGTGACGCGCATCGGCGAACGTCTCCTTAGTGGCGTCGAACCAGTTGTGGATCGGCAGGTAGTCCTCCACCTTGCCGCCCCAGGCCTTCACGCTCGATTGCGCATGGAAGAGTGCGTGGCTCATGACGCAGCCTCCTCAACGGCGAGCAGGTCATCGAATCCATTGTGGAAGGTGGTGTCGGTCTCGGTGTAGAAATCCCGATGGGTGTGATCCAACTGGTTGTGGGCCAGCACCCAGCGGAACTCCCCTTCCCCACCGTCGTTGTTCTCGTAGCCTCCGTGTCGGTACTCGATGGCATCGTAGAGGAGGGTTTCGACCTCCTGCTGCAGATCCTGCGGGATGTCTCCGGTCACAACCCGGTTGTCGCCCGTGTGAAAATGGACTTCATCAACCTGCCCTGAATCCCCGCAACCACTGTAGCTCGCCGATACGATGGCTACGCCAAGTGCAATCAGGCGCGGTGGCAATGTGCGGATGGCGTTCGTGTAGCGGGTTTTGCAGCAGGCGAGATACTCGCGGTGCTGGGCTTCAAAGTCATACGACTTGGCTTCGTTGTTTTCGCTCATTGGAATTACCCTGCGTTGTGCACCGGCTGATTGCCGGCGAATGCAGGCCGCTCACGCCGCAGCGCAAGGCGTCAGGGCCGCGCGCAGCGCGCTCGCGAGCACGCCCCGAATGGGGCGCGCGCAGGCCTTGACGCCGAGAACGGCGTGGCACACTGGGCAGCCGGCAGAGGACCGAGATTGGTCCTTACGCTCCGATGGACACTACTCCAACGTCTTTTCGACGAAACCAAGCGTGTTGGCGTTCTCGACGAGGGTGCGAACCTTCGTCCTATCCAGGCCGCCGGGAACTTCAGCGTCTATTTCCAGCTTGAGCTTGACCTCGGCACCGGGGATCGTGGTGAGCTGTTCCACGATCGACTCCACGATCTGGTGGATGTCGCGGGCAGGTCGGTCAGCGGAAATCATGACTGTGCCGAAGAATCGCGTTGGCTTCTTCTCGTCCCCGGAACTCGGCACACCCGCGGCCGGCGCCGCTCCTGCGGAAGGTGAGCCGGGTTGCAACCCGGAAGCCGCTGGCGCAACAGCGGCAGCTGGCGCCGGCCGGTGACTCTCAGCAACGGCCGGCTTGATAATGACGCTGTCACTGTCAATCGTGACGATCGAATTGATGACGCCGTCGATGGCAAGCCCGAAGTAAGTATCGGTATGCTCATCCCACCGCTCTGCATAGGCAAACGGGCCAGGAACGGTTCCACTAATGGCCGCCTGCACGGTCTTGATCAGCACCGTGGGTGCCTGCAAGCGGGGCAGGTAGACATAGCGGCCCAGGTATTCGCGCAGATCCTTCAATGACAGATGCGCCTTGCCGTTCCAGATGTACTTCTGAAGGTCCCGGTCGAGTCGTGCAGGCCCCAGCTCGGTCAGCAAGCCCTCTTCGGCCACGAGCTTCTTGCTCGCGCGACCGAGCAACCCGTCCTGCGCCGGAATCTTCCCCGAAGCCCATTCAATATTGGCCTGCGGGCTCTCCTGCGTCGGGTAGTGCAGGTAGCACCAGCTCTCCTTGAGGCGCGTTTTGACGGTCTCGTTGGCCTCGGTGAGTTTCGCTTTTGCCAACGCGCTGTCGCTTTGGGTCAGGTTCAAGCGCTCGGTATCCCGGACGATCTCGCCCCATGCCAGGGCGGTCCGCACCGAGTCCTTGAGTCCATCCAGCTGCCGAATGTCCGCAGCCAGAAAGACCAATAGGTTTCTGTATACCCTTGGATTGCTGCCGCGCTGCATGACGATGTCACGGGCCTTGAGCAGCGCCTCGGACCCATCGCGACCGGAGTGCGGGTGGGCAACACCCAGGACAACCGCCCGGACACCACCAGCCTCATCCGGCACTTCCGCCGACGAGGCCGGGGCAACTTGCACAGCATCAAACAGCCCGCGGTCGGTGAGGCCATTCACGTACTTGGTCAGCTCCTTGTCGATAGTCAGGTTGACCAATGCTGCCTCGATCTGCCCAGCGCGATCCGTCACGATGCGATTCAAGCTGGCCGACATGGAGTACCAATAACGTCCGAGATCGGCGTGCATGAACTTCGCCTGATTCGTCAGGCGGCGCAGGGCATCGCCGAAGATCGCGGGCCGTTCGCCAGGCTGCACCACGCCAAGATTGATCTGCTTGTCGTCCAACCCCGTATTCTGCTGATGGTGTGTTGGTGCGGTTCCCATGAAGATTGCGCGCGCGACACGCCGGGTTGCCGAATAGCGATTCAGGTTGGGCGCCGCCTGGTCTACCTTGTACGGTGTTGAGGCGGTGCCATCGACGTCTCCCGCGATGATCGACTGCCAGCTGACGTCAAGGTAGTGGAGCAGTTCCGGCTCCACACGAGGCGAGCTGATCGTGATGCTGCCCGGCATGATCAGCACTGAGGGGTCACCATTCATCCACAGCTCATGGATCGCCTGTGCCATTAGGCGTAGCACTCCACGGGTCCGCTGGAACTTCTCCAGCGATCCCCAACTGGTGTAAAGCTGGTCGAACAGCTCTGGGTGGATGGGATAGGCCTTCTCGAGCTTGCGTCGGTAGTCCTCGTCGGCGCATCCCTGCGGGAAGTCGTTGGCATTCTCCCGGTACAGCTTGGCGAACTGTTTGAGCGTATTGTCCCGGTGGTGGAACCTGTCGCCGGGAATTTCCTTGAACAGGCGCCGCCGGACGATTTCGTAACTCTCCTCCTGACTGGCAGGCCGCCAAGATGACTCCACACGGCTGAAGGTCTGCTTGAGGCGCACAAGGGCCTCCTGGCCGCCCTCACCCCCAACCTCAATCTGCGAGGCGGGAAGTGAGGCGACAAGAAGCGCGCCGGGGCTTGCCTTCACGGCTTCCGTCAACGACTGCACGAAGGAGAGGTTCGCATCGAACGACCCAGCGGGCAGCCCCTCCACCCGGTAGATCTGCCGAAGATAGGCAACCCACTCGTCAATTAGGATGAGGCACGGTGAGCACTTCTTGAACAGCGCCTCCAGAATCGCCGAGCCTGGCGCAATGCCATTCGCATCATTGTCGGCGATGAGGTCGAAGGCTTCGGCACCGCCCAGTTGCCAGGCCAGTTCACCCCATGTGGTGCGTATCTGGCGTCCCCCCTCCAACTTGAGGATGTCCTGCGGACCGCGGGATGTACCCACGAGCACCGCGCGCTTGATGTGCTGGGGAACGCGAAGGTCATGCTTTGCCAGCAGCTGGTCCAAGCCCGAGAGATCCTGAATCGGCGTCCCGCCGGCCATGTGATACAGGGCCAGCATCGAGTGCGTCTTGCCACCACCGAAGTTGGTCTGCAGCTCGACCACCGGATCGCCACCGCCCCCAGAAAGCCGCTTGGCTGCCCCGGCAAGAAGGGCGCTCAGCCCTTCGGTGAGATACGTGCGACTGAAGAACTGCTTCGGATCACGGTACTCGGGCGGCGCGCTTCCAGAATGAACTTTGGCCAGATCCGCTGCGAACTCCGCTTGCTGGAACTCGCCCGTCGCAACGTCCTGGTGGGGCTCCACCACTTCCCGCCACGGCAAGAGGCCAGCAATAGTGTCTACCGAAATGTCGGATCTCGCCGTCTTCCGACGCTCCTCATTGCGCTGGAGCTCGGTGAACTTGGTACGCAGGATGGTGTCCCGCATCTTCGAAAGGGCTTCGGCGGTCTCTCCCGAACTGATCGCCTCCATAAGGCGACGCATCGAATCCAGTGCGCGCTCCGCGTCGTCGTAGCTGAACGTCTCGTTGTGAGCGAGCTTGTTGCGCACGTCACTCAGTTCATTGACGAGAGACCGCTCTGCGCGACCCAACACGCTGCGGAATGCATCATTCCACAGGCGATCCATCACATTGAATAGGGCCGCCTGATCCCAATTCACTTCGCCGTTGCTGTTGGGCCGCAACCCTGGAAGCTTGTCGAAGACTTGCACCTGCCAGTGCCCCTTTAAAGAGGTCTCCAGGCGCTTCTCTACGAAGGGAACAAGCGCGGCCGGCAGCAACTCCATGCCTTCAAAAACGTACTGTCTGGTGCTCTTTGCCACGTATGCCTCTTAGATCTCAAGCTGAGTCGGAGTACTCTCTTCACGTAGCGCCGCCGCCTGCCGCGTCAGTTCCGCCCAATCAGCGATCAATGCGTTGTATGCAGTGGCTTCCTTGACGTCCTGTCGCTTGCTCGTACAGATGTCGTACAGACAGTACGCTAGATCCTTGACGGCTTCGGCGCGCGAACCTATCCGTTTCAGTAGAGCCGCTGTCGTTTGGGATAGCCCGTCGGCCTCGTGTTGCCGCACCAAGTATTGCAGGCATTCCCAGACTGTGATGTGGGAATCCTCGCTCGGCTCCCAGGATCGGTTCAGTTCATCCCGCCGGAAGATTCGTACCTTCCCGGCCTGGCTCTCCACGATACCGGCGTGACGAACACTGTCGACGGAGATGCCTCGAGCTGTCGCGATACTGTTCGCGGTCCCATAGTCACCTGCCTTTAAGCCATTCTGCTCAAACCACGTTATGGCGAATCGCGTGTCGGGATCGAATTCTCCCTGAATGCCGCCTAGATACTCGTCGAGCTCCCGATTGATGAGCTGAAGTGCGGCCTTAACGGTCATTGGCTTGTCGTCGGACTCAAGCACCGCTGCATAGCTGGAAAATACGCCCATGCCGGGACCAATGGCCGACTGTGGCATGTCAGCAGGGGCAATACTTGCGGCTTGCAGTTCCGCAATTGCAGGTGGAAGCTCCCGCTTTAGGGCTCGGACAAACTCCGCCCGGGTAACAACTTCAGCTGTCTGCGGCCTCTTTCTACACACTAGAACGACCGAATTGGCAAGTGCGTTTGTTCCAACCGCAATCATGCGATGCGCCATCTCTGTGCGGATCGGCCATGTACCGACGACTGCGTATCCAGCTTCCACTATCGCCTGAAGGAAGGTGGCCCAACCAGTCGAGCTGATACCTTCCTTCTCTATCTCACTTTGCTTAAACGCGTAGTAGATCGTGGCTGGATACTCTG
>CAYXEY010000407.1:0-5277 GCA_964464105.1 uncultured Planctomycetaceae bacterium | reverse complement strand
CTGGTCCATGGTGCGGATGACGTCGTCGGTGATGTCGACCTCGGGAATGCTGTGAATGACGGTTCGCCCCTGGATCATGGAGCGCAGGGCCTGCACGCTTCGGTCGGTGATTTCGCCGGGCTTGAACTCGGTCTTCTGAATCACGATGGCGAAGCTTCGGGCCTTGGCCACCACGGTCGCCGCGTCGATGGCCTGCTTGTAGATCTCGACGGTCCAGTCGAACTTCTGCTGATCGAGGTCGTCCTCGGTGGCCTTAGACCAGCCGATGGCCTCGGCGTTCATCTTCACCAGTTCCTTGCGGCGCTTCTCATAGTCGGCCGAGCCGGGCTTGAAGGCCTGAAGCTCGACCTTCTTGGCATTCAGCGCGTCGGAGCGGGTCTTGAGTTCGGCCGTGTAATCCTCGGTCTTCTGCCGCATGTGCTCGTTGAGATCCTTGATCTGAGCCGTATCGCTGAAGATGCGGACGATGTCGAGCGTGGCGACGGAATGAGCCCCGCCTCCGCCGCCGGTCGGCGTGATGGTGGGCTGCGACCGGCCCGAGCTGGCGGCCAGGCCGACAATGATGCAGGCACCGCAAGCCAGCGAAAGGCCGGCCCACTTGTTCATACCCATGGTGAGATTCTCCATTATTGGCGGGGGCGATTTTCATAAGACCCCTCGCATGGAGGGCATTGTCGCAGGCGGCGGGCGGGACGCAAGTTTGGTGCGGGATTGGGGCTTCAGGGGTGATTCCGGGCCTGGCGGGAATGACTTGGCGTGTCGTCATGCCTGCTGGTTGTTAGAGAAACGGCAGGGTTTTCTAACGCGGTGCCTGAGCCGTACCGCTTACCATCGACTAGCTTCTCGCGCAATCAATTGCACGATCTCCGCGAGGGAGCTTTGCAGGTGAAGGATGTCAAATCTCCTGATGGCCGCCGGAAACGTCAGAGGGCTGGACTCACCCGAGGGGCGATTCCTGGCAACGTTGCTGTGCCTTGGCGGCGGGCTGGTGTGCGGCGTCAGCGCGCTTCGCCAATCCATCTTGAGGCTGCGCGGCGAAGTTGACGAGCCGGGCGCTCAGATCGTATACAAATGGCTTGGTTGCGTGATGCTGCTGGCCTTCGCGCTGGGGTTGCGTTTCGAAGGCATGGCATGGGCCCGCTGGCTGTTGTTCGCCTGCATGTTGGGCGCGGCCGGGGGACTGGGCCTGTCCGCGGTGCCGCACACGCGGGCGAGCCTCAAAGGGCATTCGACGGAACCGCCGGTACTCACCGCCCGGCGCTGGGTATTTGCCGTTTGCATCGCGGGCGTAGCGATGGCGCTGTTGTGGTGGCGCCGGTAGGAAACATGCTGGTGCGAGATTCCCATCTCGCACTCCGCGCCGTGGGAATCCGTTCCCACGTATTTCATGCTGCGGAGAAAGGCAACGGACGTGGGAAGGGATTCCCCCGAAAGTGGGTGCGAGAAGGGATTCA
This sequence comes from uncultured Planctomycetaceae bacterium, assembly GCA_964464105.1. Taxonomy (GTDB): domain Bacteria; phylum Planctomycetota; class Phycisphaerae; order UBA1845; family UTPLA1; genus CAYXEY01. The sequence goes on along the minus strand of CAYXEY010000407.1, from coordinate 3,823 downwards.
CGCACCAGTGACCCCCTCTCCCCTTGTCGCCTCGGCGACTCGCTGCGGCGAGAGGGAAGGGACGGGGGTGAGGGTGTGCCTTCATCGTTCCGCGTTCCGACTTCCGCGTTCCGAGTTTGAACCGTGGAAATCGCCCCGGACTTTGTGCACCCCATGCTGAACCGCACCGCCCGGCAGATCCTCGACACCCTCGGCCAGGCGGCGGATGACGGGGACTAGATATTCGCTGCGCGAGGGACGCAATGCTGGTGCGAGAATCCTTTCTCGCACCCAGACCGTGACCTTCCTGACCTTCCCCACTATCGGTGGACACCCAGAAGCGAGAAAAAGTCCCGCAACGATCAAATCAGAAGAGATCTTTAAGTTCCATGAAGATGGGACTTCTGCCGCCCTCGTGGCGCCGCTCCCATTCCGCTTCGAGCTCCTTCATCCCGCGGTCATAGCACTTTTCGCACCACCAATCCTTTAGATGCCAATTGCGCCATGCGTCGGAGCCATACGCGCCATAGAAGGGGTCAGGAATCCCTAGCCCAAGCCGGGGCATGAGTTTCGAATCCTCATGGTAAATCTTCTTTCCGCACTTGTAACACGGATGTTTCTCGGCCAACCATTCTTGAGCGTCGCACATGTGACCTCCTCATAGGGTGTTCGCGAGAACACGAGTTAGTCAGGCGCTGGACATCATCCCGCGTATCCGCGGACGAGCCGGTGAACTAGTCGGGTGAGACCTGGCATGCCCGACTGGGCGATTCGACTTTCTCTTGACGGTGGTATTGCCAAACTAGAATTTGCCAGTGTCCTTGTGGACGGTGCCCTCCTGCAGGTCAAGCATCGCCGCTTCGTAATTGCTAATGGGCTTGTCGTCGAGCTTGGCACCGGTCACAACTCCGTTTGGAGCGTGGACTTTTAGGGTTCCCTGCGGAACCGTTTTCACATAGTCCGTGCTGCGGCCCTGCGACTGACCGAGCGATCCCTGGTAATCTAGCATGGTGGTACTCCTTTTCGTCTTTTTCCTAGATGGTGCCGACGTCTCCCAGACACCGGCTGGCTCCAAAGGTTACGGTCTCGGGAATCGTTGTAGGCTCCACTGTAAAGCTGATTGGTAATCCTTCGATGAAATGTAGCACACGAATCGAACAAGGCAAACGGAAACTTGTCGGGATCACGGAAGTAGAATCCTTGTTTCGGAAACCTCGAAAGCGCGTTCGCGATACCGAAAAAGTATCGATTCCGTCAAGGTGTGGAGTGCCTGCGCTTTGCCGCCTGTGTAACCTCGCGTCTAACGTTCTCACTGATGAAGTCTGGTGGGTCATCGATGCAAAAGGCGCAGGCGTCGCCAGGCATTCCAGGTCCGATGTCGGATTTTCGATAGGGAAAGAACGCATGGAGGATTGTTAAGAATTGAGAGGGAGACGGGTTTATCCAGATGTGATGCTGAGCGCTCCAATAGTACCCACACGCTCCGCATTCTACTCTTTCCCGTGTCCAAGACCCGTCGCTTTCGAGTCCAAGCTCCCCATTTCCCTCAACAATACACCAGATCTCATAGCATGCTGGAGCAGACGGCAAATCCGCTTGTCGATGCACACCAGCAGTGCGTGGTGATAACCGATGAAGCTCCACAAGAAACGGAGTCGGACGTGTAGCCACGAAAACGACAGACTTCGACAATCTCGGGCCAAATTTGGTCGGAGACCAATCAAGTCCAGCCAGGTCGGTGATTGTTCCCGGGCGCTTATCTCCTACGACGCGCAATTGCGAGATGTGCGCCATCGCTTGCAACAGACCCACTTTGGCGGATTCGACAGATTCAATTGCATGCGTGGCTGCGCGACAAAGGTCTCGGTTCACCGACAACGGAACGAGCATTTCCTCAATACCGCGCTGGGACGCGTTCTTTTGCGAAATTAGCTGTGACTTGAGCAAGTCGCGGGTGCTGGTCTTTTCAGTTTGATCAAGAAGCCATAGCTCGATGGCCTCGGAGAATCCTATGCCATAAGCGCGCGTTAATAACACCAATTGTTCAAGGGTCGCTTGGCGACGGCCATTCTCCAACTCAGAAAGGCTTGACAGGCCAATATTTGTTTCGATGACGAGTTGTTTTAGTATTCTGCCTTGTTTTTCTCTTTGCTCTCGCAGCGCGTTGCCTAAGCGATTGGCCATTGGAAGGGCTCTCCGCAGTGAAGTTTGTACCGCAGGTGATCGACCCGCCTATTCTGCAAGAGTTCGTAGGGCCGGTCATCGACTCGCCGATTCGCGTTTTCCCAAGGCTCGCTGGTCCTTGCTCACCGTTCGATCACCCGTGCATAACGAACGACCGTTTTATAACAACGGCTCTAGCACCTTCGATGGGAACCGTAGGCCCATGCCCGACGACCGTAGGGCCTTGCACGATCCTCGTAAGGCCTTGCACGACGAGCGTGCGCCCTTTTACGACGACCGTAGAGCCTTCTACGACGATCGTATCATGCCCGGATAATCTCCCGCAAGAGTTGCCGGCGCGGGTATCAATACCGCTGTCGATTGGATTCGCGGACCGCGGCGGTTTTCGCCTCCAACGACGCGCTGCGCATCACCCTCACCCCAGCCCCTTCAGGCTTCCTACGCGGGCGCCTTCAGTCTCAAGGGAGAGGGAGCAGAGCCTTGTTCCCGCATTCCGAGCAGGTACCGTTGATGTTGCCGGTCAGATCGTAGCCGCAGCGCTGGCAGTGCCCGGGCGGGTATCGCCACCAACGGCAATACCATTGCCAGATGTCGCGATGCCATAACCATGCAGTCGGGACGGCAGTGAGGAGGAGCAACAGCCACGCTGGTAATTGGGCGGATCGTACTGTAAATGGAACCAAAACATCGACACTGTTGCTGGGATCAACTTGGGCCGACGAGTAACTTGGCCAAGACAGTCTCGGTATTCGAAATGGAACCCGCTCTACATCGAGTTGCCATTCAACAGAAATGGTCGCATCAGTTGTATTGATTTCCATTGCCTCGATGGCAAGAACACCACCTGCGGCTTGTCCAGATACCCCACCCCTTGAAACATAGAACGTGTACCAAAGACTCAATAACGATGCCGCGAAACTCACGAGCGACACCCCGGCTCCAGTCCACTTGAGGAGGCGACGAGTGCGGGAAGGCGGGCGCATCGCCTCATCTTAACAACAGCCTTACGGCTTAAGGGGACGGCTTACGGCATAAGGCCCTGCGCCAATCCGCCCGAAGCGAATTTCACATCTTTCACATTTATCCGTCTTTTTCCGCTACCATACCAAGACCCTCTAGGTATAATCCCTGATCGGCACGTATCAGGAGCCTGCACCTTGGATTCCCGTCTGCTTTGGGGCATGGTTGAGACCCTCATTCTCGAAGTCGTCTCCGACGGCACCACCTATGGCTATCAGATCGCACATACCGTGGCCGACCGGTCGAAGGGCTATTTCGAGTTGAAGGAGGGGAGCCTGTATCCGGCCCTGCATCGGCTGGAGCGGGAGAAACTCCTGGCGTCGTATTGGGAGGAAACGTCGGAAGGCCGGCGGCGGAAGTTCTATCGCCTCACGCCGGCCGGGCGGCGGGGTCTGGACCAGCGTCGACAGGATTGGGCCCAGTTCAGTGCGGGCGTCAATGGCGTGCTGGGAGCGCGTCTCGGATTGGCGTGATCGGGTGCATCGCAGGCGGTCGTCTTTGAGCGGGCGATTGAAATGGACTGGCGTGATTCCATCGCGAGCGGCGTGCCGGAGGATCCCACTCCCGGGCCGAAGGCGCTGCGCGGCGACATCCTCGATGAATTAGACGATCACCTGTCATGCGCCCTGCAGCGCGAACT
>CAYXEY010000406.1:0-5278 GCA_964464105.1 uncultured Planctomycetaceae bacterium | reverse complement strand
GGGCGATGTCATTGGAATTATGCTCGAGAAGGCCGGCATGAACGGCATCGAATCGTCACATGTCGCGGCGACGGTGACTCCCGGGAGCGACGCGACCAGTGCGGCAAGGCAATTCGGTGAATTCGTGCGCACACAGCAGATCAAGACTGATTACGCGTTGTTCGCCGAGTTCATCGGCACCCATGGGGCTGGCTTTACTGAAGTGCGCACGGTGATCGTGGACAAGACCGGCTCGGAAATCTGGACCGACCGGCAGACAAAGTCCGACGCGGAATTCAATCGGATTGCACCACGGGAACCCATGCAGTGCTGCGTGTTGGTAAGCCAACGAATCAAGACGGCGCTCAAGCTGCCCGATCCGCCCGCAGGTCAAGCAACCCCTGGAAAAGTCGAAAAGCGATTCTCAGAGGAGGCGGGCATGCCATCGGATAGGGAACAATCTGACATGGCGCCGCGACTGGCCGCGTTGAAGAAGCTCGGCGCCGGTGCGGAGATTGAAGTCTACCCGGTGCAGATCAACGGCATGGCGGACGCCGATGCTGCGCGACATCTCGTAAAATTGCTCGGCGACGCGAAGATCTGCAAGGCCCACCTGGGCTCGACATCGCCCGTTTTCACGATAAAGGCATCGATGAACGAGCAGACCCGGCTCTGGGACCTGGCACGAGCGAGCCGCACAGAATTGAAGCGGCATTCCGGCGATGCACCCTACGCCTTGTTTGCCGAGTACATGTTGAATCCCAAGGACAAGAAGGTTGGCGCCGTTCACTTCGTGGTATGCGACCGCGCAGGTGAATGGGTGATTGTCGATTTCCAGAACAACCACCATGCGGACTTCAACAGTGTGTCGCCCCACAGCGCGGATGACTGCGCGAAGCTCGTGCAAAGGCGACTGACCGGCTATTTGAAATGATTGCAAGCGTGCTTTTCCGCTCGGCGCGGTTTTGTGCCGCCGCAGACCACGGTCGCGAGATGGCGAGGCAGGCAATACAATTCGTCGGCATGTCCGAGTCGAATTCACATCCCGTCATGTCGATCCCAACCGAAGAGTTGAAGATTCGCTATCAGAATTCCTCCGGCCCTGGCGGGCAGAACGTGAACAAGACCGCGACGCGGGCGGTGGTGCAATTCAACGTTGCGACTTCGCCAATTTTGACCGAAACGCAGCGGCGAATGGTGCGGACGAAGCTGCCAAACCGAATTACCGCAGAGGGTTGGCTGACCGTGGAGTGCGAGGAAACGCGAAGCCAGGCGACCAATCGCAAGCGGGCGATTGAACGGCTGATCGAGCTGATCCGTCAGGCGACCATTCCCCCCAAGAAGCGCCGGGTAACCCGTCCGGGCAAGGCGGCCGTTCAGCGCCGGCTGACCGCCAAGGCCCGGCGATCAAAGCTCAAACGAGACCGATCGGGCAGAGGAGACGAGTAAATTCTAACCCGAAAAACGCGAAGCGCCTGAGCTGACTGTGTGTCAACACACAGCCATCTCGGCGCTTCTCGGCCTTGCCTTTACAAATGACAAGCCCAAATCAGCCCATTCGGCTATTCGCAAACTCAAACCCGTTCGGATTTTGCTTGCATTCTCGCGTATAATCGGGGACGTTCGCGGTTTGGCACAATCACCCTGCGGCCGGAAGGCCGAAAGCCGGGTCGGTTGTAAGGTTTGGAATCGAAGCTGGAGTATGTGGGCAGGCGGCAGGGCTGAGGCATCGTTGGCACGCCATGCAGCCGGCGATTCATGCCACTAATCGCCCCCAGTCGATGCCTAAGCGGCGGCTTTGGGAAGGCCCGCCGAGAAGTCAGTCCCCCGTTTAAGGATGTTCATGAGTCGTACCCGCATTCTCGGCCTCTGTCTGCCCATGCTCGCACTCGGCTTTTGCACGGGCTGTCCGGTCCCGCAGGAACGGGGCCAGGGTAAGTACCAATACATCACTGAGCCGACCAAGCAGGGCAGCTACCACCTGTATCTCCCAGTCGATTACGTCAAAAACGAAGGCCGGCACCCCCGCGGCGGTGATCGCAAGTGGCCGCTGGTCATGACCTTCCACGGCATGAAACCGTATGACAACGCCCTGCCCCAGGAACGGGAATGGGAAAAAGAGGCCGACACCTACGGGTACATCGTCTGCGCTCCCAAACTTGAGACCTGCGACTCCTTCATGGAGTATCCGCTGACCAAGGAACACGACTACGTTATTCGCGATCGCGATCGAGTGATGGCGATCATGGACCATATATTTGCGACGACCAGGGCCGATCCCCGCGCAGTACTTTCGACCAGCTGGTCGTGCGGCGGATACCTGGCCCACTATTTTGTGAACCGATTCCCGGATCGATTCTCCTGCATTGCGACACGATTGTCTAATTTCTCGCCGCAATTGCTCAACGACGCCAACGTCTCGCGTTATCGCAGCATGCCGGTGGCCATTTTCATTGGCGACGGTGATTTCCCGGCATGCAAGTCTGAATCGGAAGAAGCCGTCGCGTGGTACACCGCCAAGGGCTTCAGCACCGTGCGCGGCAAGATGATCGATAACATCGGTCATCGTCGTATTCCGCAGACGGCGGCCGCGTTCTTCGCGGAACAGTTGAACCTCCAGCCGTTGCATGCCGACGCCGCGGCGCAAACAGTCGCCAGTCTGCAAATGGTGGATTACCAGCCGAGCGTGGCCCTGGCTTCGGCCATGGGCGCGAAGGCAGTCATCACCAATGAGCCGCCGGCCCAACCCGCGTCGCAACCGCCGCCGCGCGTGAACAACGCCAGCCCGGGCAGCGCTGCGGGCAGCCTGCCGAAACCGACCCCGGTCATCAATACGCCGCCGCCGCCCAAGCGCGTCGAGCCGGTGAAGCCCAATCCGCCCGCTTCCGTCAACGCGTCCGATTCACGTAGCGCGTCAGTCGATCGCGCGACATCGACCTATGCGGCGCCCGGCGTCACTCCGCGAACCCCGGCCGGCAACGCAGCGAACAACGCTCGCGTCGCCGCTGCTCCGACGCCCAAGCCCGTGTCGCCACCGGCCGATAGACGCTCGAATACACGCGACGATACCCCCGAACCGCCCGTGCGCGACACTCAAGTGGCTGATGGGTTGTCCCGCCGTGGCCCACCCCCTCCCATACCATCCATTTTCAACCGCGGCGATCGTGAATCCGATTCATCGCGCGACAACTCGACGCGCAGTCGCGGGAATGATGCCTCGCGCCCCAAGCCGCCGGCTCCCACGCCCGCGACTCCGAAGTCGCGCGTCGCCACCCGGGCCAAGCGGGCCAACATTAACGTGAACGGACCGGTCGGCCCTGCGCCCCATTACCTGACTTACAACGTCGATCTGCCGCCGCAGTCCCTTGAAGGCGCCGATTTCCTCTGGATGGACAATGGCGTGTGGATGGGCGACGAACCCAGCGGATCAAAGGTTCTCGACTCGCCCGGTCTGCACCGCATCTCGGTGCTGGTCATCACCCGAAACAACGAGGAATATCGCGGCGCCGCGACCGTCAATGTGCTGGATCGTGCTGCCGGCCGCTCTGCCGCGGGCGACTCGGCGGACTGATTCGCAACCCTCGCATCGACATCCAGAACACGATAAATGCCAGAGCGACGGCCGTTGCCTCCAGCGGTATCGCCAGATTGGGCGCCAGCCAGGCCGGATGCACCAACGCGAGCCGCGCGCGGGCTTTCGGCGACCAGGTCAGGCCCGTGTACGCCTCCGGCATCAAGCCGAACAGCCCGACGCATTCAGCCGTGATGCACAGAATCATCATGCCGGCAACCCAAGCGGCCGCCCCACGAGTGCGCAGGCCATCGGCGCCATACACCAGCAACGCGATCATCCACGGGAAGCTGAGGCAGGCATACCAGACGTTTGTCGTAATCGAGTCATAGGCGAGTTTCGATTGAAGCGTGTGATAGGCAAGACCGGCCAGCGCGCCTGCGATCATGAGCGACATCAGTGCGAGACTTGTGAAGTCGAAGACGGGGCGCTCCGATACTGCCTCTGAAAGAATATTCCCGTCGCTCAGTGGCAATCCCCGTTTACTTGCTCGCCGTCGCCTTATCGCGCCCCACGCAAGCCCGGCAATTGAAATCACGATCAATGATTCGTGAACGCCGCGGAATGCAGCGGGCAGTGCAAGAAAGCTCCAACCGCCGACCCACAGGCTGTCGCGGCAGACGCGCGACCGAAGCTGCCGCCACCAGTCGATCTCGGTCATGGCGCCGAGCAGGTCGACGAGCCCGCGATGCTGAGACTCGTTCCGAATGGTCTCCTGCATCGGCACCGCCACGCCGTAGGTCTTCCAGTTGGAGTAGAAATAGTCACCGGTCATAATGAAAAAGACGATGACAAAAAATGCGATCTGCTTGAAGGCCCGCAGCGCCGTCGTCTCGCGCTTCCACCAGCCCGCGAGCGGCACTGCGATGGCAAACGGCAGCAGCACGAGAGCGACCGACTTGGACAGGACTGCAAGCCCCGCCAACGCGCCCGTGAAGACCCCAACCCAGATGCCTCCACGACGCCCATAAACCAGCAGCAGCCCGGTGGCGGCGATTCCGAAGCAAACAGCGGCCGCGTCGTTCGCAATTCGCGCCACATTGAGCAGAAAGAGCGGCTGTACGCCGAGCAGCAAAGCGATCCAGATTCGATGTTGGACCGAAACGACCAATCTTGACAGAGTCCATAAGACCGCCGAGACGGCTGCCGCGCCGAAGACCAGGTTGATCAGGCGAAGCGCAAAGATGCAGGCCAGCGGCTTCGCTGGATCCCAAAAGGCCTTGTAGATAGGCGACATCAACCAGTAATAGAGAGGCCCGTGCTGCGCCTGGTAGAGGCGAATGTCCGGAGCATTCGCGGCAGGCGACGGCGGCGGTCCGTCCCAGTACGAGCGCGTCACAGACGGAGTTTGGGCATTCGCCCGATAGGGCAGCGCGCCGACCGCATGCGTCTGCTCAATGTCCAGCCGTCCATGCGGCAGTGCGGCAATCGCGGGATACAAGCTCCGCGGCACCATGCTTTCATTCACGACAGGAGATCGACCGATCTCGACCACAAACACGATGCGGGCCAGGTGCTGGTATTCGTCCCAACCTTCCAGCGGCGGCAGAATGGCCAGCAACGCTATACCGCGCAGAACGAAGACGGCGATCACAATGAAACAGACAAGCCGCCACGATCGACTGACCGGGGCGGCTTGCATGGAAGTTGTTGACTGTGATTCGGTCACGGCCGCGAATCTTACGCGACGTTGAGCCGATACAGGTGCACATTCGTGGTGATGTAGAG
>CAYXEY010000405.1:4502-5290 GCA_964464105.1 uncultured Planctomycetaceae bacterium | reverse complement strand
CGCGACTTCTCGATTAACGAGTCGTCGCGCCAGCTTTTTGTCGTGGTCGGTCCACTCAATCGCGCTGTTGCTCCCCATCGGATTCTTTCAAAGTTCGACACTTGATGATGATGCCAGGACTGTTCACGTCGTGGACGATTTCCCCTGCACCGACGACGTTCCCGTCCACCTGCAGGATGGCGATCTGGGCTTTCCGATTCTGCAGCAGACCAGCAAGCCGCATGATATCCATGCCCAGGTGATCGCCGTCGTTCGGGTGAGTCGGCGGCCGCTGCGATGCGTGATCGTCGCTGGTGGCGCGATTTACAGGAACAACGCCGCCGACAGGTTCGCCCTTGGCGTCCATTTCCTTGATCAGTTGAACTGCAGCAGATGCCGGCACGTTCGCCATCGTCTCGGCTGCCGCCGCGTCCCTCTGACACTCGAGATCGACAACAGTGTCGAGCGAGACCGTCATCTTTCCGGCGGGCAGATGCTTCGCCCACATATCGCCAAACATGCGAGACGGCGCCGGAGACCATCCCCTGTCCTTGGCGAAACTCTCTTTCAGGTCAATCAGACGTCGCTCTGCCACATTCAAATCGAAATACGTAATCATCACTCCAGCTCCTCGATCATAATGATTGCCTTTTCTTTCCCGTCGTCGGCCCAGCGCCGTGCGACGTCCGCCTCGCACACTTGCTTGTCGTCCTGCCACACAACCGCCGTCAGCGCATCCTGAGTGTTGCGCGTCAGCTTGTCGTGATCCGGCGTCTGGATGTGGTACTTAGGCGCCGACGGCTTGAGAA
>CAYXEY010000405.1:0-4492 GCA_964464105.1 uncultured Planctomycetaceae bacterium | reverse complement strand
CTTGTTCTTCCCGGTCCCGTAGTGCGAGCTCGGCCGCTTGAAGTAGAACCGCATCGTCAGCCGGATGGGCCCCGTCAGCTGAGGCACGCGCTCCATCTCGCGAGCGGCCTTGTCAGCGACCGCCAGGTACCACTGTTTCTGGCGATCGCTGTTGTCGTCGGTGAGGACTGCCCGGGGATTCTTGACCCACCTTGAGCCACCAGTCTCCACCTTCTTTTCCTCACCGACGACAAACGCCCGCTTGCTGCCGACCTGAGCCGGCTTGCCGTACACCGTGAATCGGATCATCCGTCCCATTACTCACGTGCTCCGGCAGCTCGCTCCCGCTCGATTGCGCGGTGGATCTCTTCGCGGTGGATGCTGACATGCTTCGGCGCTTCAATGCCGATGCGCGCCTTGTCCATGCGAATATCGACCAGCGTCAAAGTGACCTGAACATCACCGACAGTGATGATGATCTTCTCGTTGCGCCTCCTTGTCAGGACCAGCATTGTGCGACTCCGTTCTGGTTTCGAAACTAAAAATCCGAAACAGCTACTTGCTCAGCTGTTCCATGCGCCGGTTGTAATACTTCTCGAGCATCTCGAGATCGTCGCCCTTCAGCAGACTGGTGATGTTGGGCTGATCCCAGATCGCCCTGAGAGCTTCCGGCGTGGCAGCCTTACCCATCTGGCCATACAGGCGCTGGAACTCGACCTCGGATTCTTCAGCCGTGGGCGGCTCGCCGGCATGCTCCTGCGGCGGAGCATTCTTCTGCGCGAGGACGCCCCGCAGATCATGGGCATGCCGCTCGATCGCGCGCATCGAGGCTCCGGTCACCAGCTGACCGCCAAGGTCGAGCGCCGTCTTCTCGATGAAATCAAGATCAGCAATCGTATTCTGCAGACCAAGGATCCCCTTCACACGCTCCGTCCACTCCGGAGTCGTCTCGCCCGGCAGCGGCGTCGGATCACTGGGATCCCCCGAGTTGACCGGATCGCTCTCAGACGGCAGAGATTCCTGCGGCGGCTCGGCGGTCTCCGCGAGCTGAGCGGCGGCCGCCGGCTTCTTGGCAGCTGCCGGCTTCGCCGTCGTCGTCTTCGCTGTCGTTGAAGTCTTGGCCGTCGACGCACGCTGCTGCGTGTTCTGACGGATCTGCTCGGCCGCCTGGTCCGCCTTGCTGGCGGCCGGCTGCGACTGTTCAGCACTCTCAGCGCTGTCAGCCTCAATGCCAGGCTCAGGCCCCGGACGTGGCGTCGGTCCGGGAGGAGTCTCGGCCGGCAGGTTCAGGCTCACGGAAGCTGTAGCCGGTACTGCGGTCGTCTCGATCACGTTGTCGTATTCGACAGCCTGATCAAACTTCTCGCCCAGCGGCAGGAGCCTCGACAGGGCTTTGACTGCCGTCTTCGCCCACATCTCATCCTCCCAATCATTCCATGGACCGGAGTCTTTTTTCCCGGACTGAGAAGCAGCCTTGCGTTTCTCGACTGACTCCCTGTCCATGACAACGAACGTCTCGCCACCTTTTTTCATCTTGCACATCGCCCAGACGCACAGCAGCTTGCCACGATTCGTGATCGCCGGCTTGTGGTGCAGAAACTGCTCGGTGCCGTACTGGAAGTCGAATGAGTCGTTCTCGTAAACCGTCTTCGCATCGAACGTGGCGACCTCGCCGCTGCGATAGGCCAGCTTGATCAGGCCCTTGTAGTCCGGCATGAACACCGCTTCGAAAACGCCAGCCTTGCTGTTCCAGTACGGCACGAGGTGCGCGTCCCGGCCGTTTGGCTCGAGCTCCATCTGGCTCGCGTTCATCAGCGCGAGCCCCACACTCTGCGGCGTACACTGCGCCAGTTTTGGATTTCTCGACGCAGCATTGACGGCGATGCGGATCATCCGCTCCGGCGACATTTCTTTCGACATGACGAGCTTCATTTGCTCGAGGCCCTTCATCAAGGTGTCACGCAGCGTCTTGATGTTGGGGTCCATTGTGGACATACCGGTAGCCGGTTTGGCCTCAGCCATAAGAGCATCCTTCGATCTAAAGAGAGTTGGGTTACAGCACTGACTTCAGCTTGTCGGCGATCGCCTCATGCGAATCATCGACGCGCACATCCACCGCATTGTGCTGATCGATCCACTGGGCGGTCGCCTCATTGGGATCGTGATCAGCCACGCGCACCGGCGGCTTGCCGTCGCACGCGTAGTATTTGCTGCCGGACGCCTCGCTCTCGGTGAGGTTGTATCCGGCTCCGTACAGCAGCAGCTCGATGGCTTCGAACTTCGACTGCTGACGCATCGTTGCAACAATCCGCCCGTCGTACTTCACCGCCTGAGTGACGGTGTAAGCTCGCTTCGTCGTGGCCGCGACATGAGTCTCAGGCACAAACCGCCGCTTGACCATCAGGTCCGTTCGCCCAGGCAGCACGCCGATAGGCGCATCGCCGATCTCGTACTTGAACGTCGACTCGACCCGGCCCAGCTCCTCCTCGATCTTCTTGATCTGAGCCTTCAACTCCATCGCACGAATAACCGCCTGCGACGCCTCTTCACTCAGGTCAACGACCCGGTGTTCCGACACATTGCCGAACAGCTCTTTGATCAGCCGCGGCATCGACGTGTGCGTGAAGTTTGGCGGAGGAGGATCGTTGTTCTTGATTCGCTCCCAGAACTCCGTCTCCGCATCGATCAATGCGTCGATCAGATTCTGATTGCGCTCGATCCGGAAGTTGAGCAGCGTGCGACCGTCGAGCAGCACGGCCATGCGGGCGACTTCCAGCTCAGTCACCGCCAGTTGCTGCTGCACCTGCACCAGCCAGTCCATCGGCACGTCTTCGGGATTCTCCCCCATCTCAGCCGCCCGGCGCCAGCTGGTCGACTTCGACTCACCGACCTGCAGATCCTCATTCTCCGGCTGCACGAAAGCATCCGGCGTCGCCAGGATGAAATCGTGCTGCTTGTGAGGGATCAGGCCGACCGGTCGCGTCACAACCGGGATCCCAGTGAGCTCTCCAAACCGCGTCCAGATGACCGGCTCGAGTAGATGCCCCATACGCATCGCGTCGGTCTGCTCTTTCTCCGCCAGCTGCCCTGTCTTTCGCAGGAAGATCTCGAGCGGCGTCGCCCATGGCGAGAGTCCGACCACGGCGGCCGCCTCTGACGCGCCGATCCCTTTCTTCCGCATCTCAAGCCACTGGGGTGTGTCCGGTTCGCAAATCGCTTTGATGTTTGGCATGGCGGAGAATACTACGCGCGACGGTCCTATTGTGCAACTCACTTTGCAGAGTCGATGTGAATCAGTGCCAGCGGTGCGGGGGCGTTGTGATCGAATGTCACGCGCGGGCGGGCGTCACGCGGGAGTGCGCGCTCCGTCTTTCGGCGTTCGACCTCGCGGTTCCAGGCATCGCGAAACTGCGAGTAAATCAGGGATCTGTCGCCAGCTCGCGCGTCGCATAACCGCTGCCACCCGCCGATTCCAATGACGACCCGCCAGATCGATTCACCCACGTATTTGCGCAGGTTGTCCCGCTCTTCCTGGGTGATGCGGGCCCCATACTTCGACAGCCCCTCGCGCATCCGCGCGTACGCCTGTTCCGGAGTCGCCATGGTCCCCTGCAGAAACTCGACCGCGAACTGCCGCAGCTGACCGACTGGGGGCAGCCCCGGGTAGACCCGCTCAGCAAGGACGCGAGTCACCGCTGCCTTGAGCCCCTCGACCGGAAGATCTCCGAGAACGGAGTACCAGACGTCAACTGTCGTCGTGGGAATCGGCACGCAACAGCCCGCCTCGAGCACACCCAGGCAGGTCATAAACTCCGCACGCGTCATTGTTGCCTTTCGTGTTTCTGCCTGCTCGGTGTCTACCGCGCTTTCACCGCTCGATCGCGGCCCGCTGGTCGTCGGTCATGGGGTTCCTCGTGTTTCGTACGCAGGAGCTTTCTTGTCGTTGCACTGATCGCAGATCCACCCGTGCTTCATCGTGAATCGCCATCCGCGCTCGGTCATTACGGTCGCTGACCGCTCTCGCGTGGACTCGCCGGTGTACGTGCCGCACGAGCACATCCCACAATTGATGTAGATGTCGGCGCTCATGCGGCCTCTTGGCTGGATCATGTGCTACATCCCGGATAGGCAGTGATAACTCGACTTGTGCTTTTTATGACGCATCAAAGACGCATTCAGCCTTGAAGACGCACAGATTCTTCGGCCACGAGCCGTTCGCGCCCCTCCAATCCTGTAACCACTTCCACAATCCAGCCTCGTCAAAGAAGAACTCGCATCGCCGCTTTCCGTCGTCACCATCGTACGTCACGAATCGATACATCACTCACCTTTCGACGTCGGGGGTTGATCGATCGCCTTTGACAATTCCTCCGCCTGCGCGCGGAGTTGATCGATCTCCGCATACCGAGCTTCCAGAGCCGTCATAATGAACTCCTGGAGCGGCTCGTTCATCTCACTGGCGTACTGAGCCATCTTGTGCAGCTCTGAGTATGACGGCCGCAGCGTCAACGTG
>CAYXEY010000404.1:0-5293 GCA_964464105.1 uncultured Planctomycetaceae bacterium | reverse complement strand
GATCCCCGTAGCCATCACCAGCGCGAAGTACGCCGGGTGCAGGTCAACGGCGGCGCGGTCGAGCGGCCCGCGCTTGCGCCCGCCGGACGCAGGCCTGTCCGGCGGTGTTCCCGGCGCTGTGTTGTGCGTCATGGTTGAAGGATCATTGCGCAGATTCACGCCCGCTCCAGCGAGTAAACAAAACGCAGCAATCCGACGTTGAGCAGCAGGCAGATCCCGCTTCCGACGGCCGCCGGCCAGATGACACTGTCGTCCGCTCCTAGGAACGCGTTCATGGTGGCAGTCAGCAACCACAATTGCAGGACCACCAGCGTGAGCACGATCGAGAGAATGCCATATACCACCGTGCTGCGCTGCTCGATGTTGGCCTGTGGCTTCATGTCATTCGCTCCTCGATGCCTATTGCAAACAGTTCGCCGTTGCGATTCTCAATGAGAATTCGCGGCAACGGTCGACGCGGCGGGCCGGCGATCGCTCGGCCGCTGGCCAGGTCGAACAGGCCATGATGGCACGGACAACGCAGCACGCCCGCCTTGATATCGGGCAGAACCGCGCAGGAAAGGTGCGTACACCTGGCGTCGTAGGCAACGAACTCCCTCTCGGCCGTTCGAATAAGCACGCAGTCGTCAGTCGCCTTCGGATAGCTGAACGAAATCGCACTTCCGACGGCAATATCATCAACGGCACCGATGCGGTGCTCGCTTGTCCTAGTTCGCCGGCCGCGCCAAGCGCTCATCATGCCGATCCACAATTGCCCGACAAAGAACGCGACGCTGGTGAGCACCATGAACTTGGTGAAGTCGCGGCGCGCGACATAGTTGTCCTGCGGCACATCGATCGGGAAATCGTGCCGCCACGCCGGCTGCTCCTCCCAAGGACGCCCATCGGGCGTGAGCACCGGAAGCGAGATTCGCCGGCGTTCCTGTTCAGCTGTTACGTTGCTCATTGCTCACCTTTAACAACTGTCAGTGCGACCCGACGGCCGGTCGGCCCCGCCTCCATGGCGGCGGTGACATCCAAGTATTCCGGCCGAGTGGCCGGGACCATCATGTTGACTTTGGTCGTGATGACCTGCTGCCCGAAGCGAAAGCGATTCAGTGGTCGCGCTGAAGGGCGCAGCCGTTCGATCTCCTCATGCGTGCCGAAGAAAAGGGCCTGACTGGGGCAAACACTGGCACACATCGGCTTCTTACCGATTGACGTGCGGTCGTAACACATATCGCACTTCATCATCAGGTCGAATTCTACTTTCATCTTGGGCACACCGAATGGACATGCGAGCACGCAATTGCTGCATGCGATGCATCGCGGCTTGCGGGCGCTTTGGACGACCCCGTCCTCGGTGCGTTTGATTGCGTCGGCCGGGCAAACCTCCGCGCAAGTCGGCGAATGGCAATGCATGCAGATCACCGGCGTGGTCTGCGTCGATTGAGCCCGCTCGACGTACTCCAGGTGGATCATGGAGTGACCCTTGTGCGTCTCGCACTCGCTGCATGCCTGGACGCAGGCCTGGCAGCCGATGCAACGGCTGGGGTCGATGAAGAACTCCAAGTGGGATGGAACAGACATCGTTGCTCCGTGACCTTCCGCCGCTCTCAACCCTGTTGAGATTCAACCTGTTCGGCGTACGCCGGTGGTGCCGCTGCCTTGCACACCCGTACGGCGCAGACCTTGTACTCCGGAATCTTTGAGATCGGGTCCTGCGCCGAAATCGTAAGCTGATTAGCGCTCTTCTTTCCCGGCCAGTGGTACGGGATGAAAATCGTGTCGGGCCGAATCGTGGTCACCACGAGCGCGCGGAGCGTGCAGTCGCCCCGGCGTGACTCCGCCGTGACCCAGTCGCCATCCTGTACGCCGATTTTCTCGGCCAGTCGAGGATGCATTTCGATCTGCGGCTCCGGATATTGTTCAACCAGTGGGCCGATGCGCCGCGTCTGTGTGCCGGAAAGAAACTGGCTGACAACGCGGCCTGTGGTCAGCATGATCGGATATTCGGCGTCCGTGTCTTCGGCGGGCGGCGAGTATTCCGCGATGTTAAATCGTGCCCTCCCATCCGGGAAATAAAACGGCCCCGCCCCTTGAGCCACCGGGTTCCACGAGCCGGGTTCGAATAACCTTGGTGTGCCGCCGTGATCTTCGGAAGGGCAGGGCCAAAAGACGCCGAACTGCCGCTCGATCTTTTCGTAAGTGATGCCTGAATAGTCGGCCACGCCGCCCGCGGAGGCGCGGCGGAATTCGTCGAAGATCTCAGCAGGCTCAGAGAAGTTGAAACCGTGCGGCCGGTCTAATGCAGCCGCGATGTCCTGGATGATCCGCCAGTCCTGTCGGGCATCGCCGGGACAGTCGATCGCCTTGTTAATCTTGATCACGCGCCCTTCGATTTGGGTGACCGTGCCCTCGTCCTCTTCATGCAGTGAGCCCGGCAATACAATGTCCGCGTGTCGGGCGGTCTCGTTCAGAAAGAAGTCGATCGCGACGTAGAAATCGAGTTTCTCCAGAGCGCGCGTGACAAATTTGTTGTCCGGCAACGAGACCTTCGGGTTGAAGCAGATGCTCAGCAACCCGCGGATTTCGCCGCGGTCGATCTTGCGAAACAGCTCGTACACATCGACTCCGGGACCTGGCAGATCATCAGGGTTGACGTTCCAGACTTTCGCCACCGCAGTGCGATGCTCCGGATTGCTGATGTCGCGGCCGCCGGGCAGCTGATCGCACTTCTGGCCGTGCTCTCGGCCCCCCTGACCATTGGCCTGCCCCGTGATAGTGGCATACCCGCAGTTCGCCCGCCCGATGCGGCCGGAAGCCAGGACAATGTTGATCGCGCCCAGTACGTTTTGCACGCCGTGGCTGTGATGCTCGATTCCACGCGCATGAAGGAGAAAGCTCGACTTGGCCTGTCCCCACCACTCGGCCGCGCGGCGAATCGACGCTTCGGGGATTCCAGTTACTTCGGAAGTGCGCGCCGGTGTCCATTGTCGAACGTATTCCGCCAGCCTGTCGAAGCCCACAGTGTGCGCATCGATGAAAGCGTGGTCCAGCCAATCGTGCTCAATCATCAATTGCAGGATCCCGTTGAACAAGGCGATATCGCGGCCGGGCTTGACGGGGAGAAATAAGTCACAGGTACGGGCCACCGGTGTGATCCGCGGATCGACGACGATGATCTTCGCGCCGTTGTCACGCGCTTGCCAGACGTACTCAGTGGTAATTGGGGCGCACTCTGCAACATTCGCGCCGCTGATCCAAATGACCTCGGTGTTCAGAATGTCCGACCAGGGATTGGCGGCTCGATCAATGCCAAATGCCTTCTTGTTGCCGGCGGCCGCGCTCACCATGCACAGCCGCCCGTTGTAGTCGATAAATGGCGTGCGCAGGCAGACGCGGGCAAACTTGCCCATGAGATAGGCCTTCTCATTCGTCAAGCTGGCGCCGCTGATAACGCCGAAGGCGTCGTTGCCGTACTTCGACTGAATTGCGCTGATCGCGTCGGCAACCCCACGTATCGCCTCGTCGTAGGGCACCGGAATGAAGCCCGCCGCTGCATTCGAATCGCGCCGATAGGCGTGAATCAGCCGGTCCGCGTGCGCGCCTTGGAGATAACGCTTCACGCCCTTGGGGCAGAGCATGCCGCGGTTGAATGGAAACTCATACCAGGGCTCGAATCCAATGACCTCGTTGTCCTTCACTTTCAACTGGATACCGCACTGCTGGCCGCAGAAGCAGCAGTGCGTATTGACGATCCTGTCGGGCTCGAGGTTGCTGGCGAGGCGGGCGCCTTCCGAATAGCCGCGATGCGGCCCGAACTGCTCCAACACGGCGTTCAAGTTTTCCGGGGCACGGGCCATGTCTATTCCTCCGCCTCCGCAAGCATCGCCAATGCTGCGTCCTGTTGCGAATCGACAAGGCCGCGTGATTGGTCCCACAGCCGGCCCTGGGCGATAGCAAGCATCGCGCGGCGGCAACGCGGGCAGATTTGTTGATAATGACCTGCCGCCCGTTCGGAAAGGTCATAGCGATAGCCGAGTTTTCGCTCGACCTCGATCAAGTCCTCAATGTGCATTTTCGAAGCGTATGGCGTGCCGCAACGGGAACATTTGGCCTGCTCGCCCAAAGCGCCGGCGTCACGATAGAACGCCACACCGAGCTGGGCCGGCCGCTGGAAAATGTGAAAGAACTTGCCGAAGGGGAGCCAGAGCAACGCGAAGATCACTGTGATGGCGTGAAGGATCGCGAGAAAATCGTAGGCGTAGCCCTTCATCCAAGTGTAACTGGCCGTGAGCATCAAGCCCGTCACACTGATTGCAAACAGTAGGATGAGCGGCAGAAAGTCCTCGCCAAACTGCTGCACGGCGCCGGCGCCGTGGTCGCGCATTCGCCGGTACATGGCGATCATGACGCCAGGAATCACGAGCAGTGCCGCCCACACCAGCCCGTGGAAGAGCATGTAGCCGACGAACCCATCGACCGCGAAACGAAATGTGGGAAAGCCGAACACATAGACGCGATAGTGGTCGAAATCGTTTCCCTGACTGGCGAAATGAATCCAGCCGAACACGAGGGGAAACGTGATCATCGCGGCGATGATGCAGCCCCACATGATGAGGAAATGCGCCGCCCAGCGCCGAGGGTTGCGCCGCCAAATGAAGCTGTTCAACGCGAACATGCCGAAGAGCCGCTTGATCCATTCTCCGAACTTTTGCGAAAGGTAGCGCCGATCCAGAGCGACCTGCCAGCCGCGCCGGAAATAGAGTGCCGTCGGCGGGCGTTGCAGCCACATCGCGTACCGATACGCAATGCCGAATACTGCGAACAACGTCGCAAACGTGTATCCGACAAGTGCTGCATCAAAATGTGCGAGATTGCGCGATCCCACAACAATAAGGAGCGCGAGCAATCCCGCCGTTCCCAGTCCCGCAGCCGCCGCAATGAACTTTTCTCTCACCATGCATAACCCTTAGAGTTCTCTATCCCCTCCGCCGCGCGACGTTGGTCGCGCCGGTCTGCGTCGATGTTCGATGCGCTCTCTTCGAATTCAACTCCGTCAAGAGAGCACACCCTTCTTTTTGTCGGCGACAGCGGGCCAGCGAGCGTCTCAGAAGTACTTCCACACGTCTCAGGTCCCTGATTCGGTCCTGAACATCCGTGAGTCTCGCAGCTACCAAGTTCTGCACAGTACTCCGGCAGACCGATTCTTGCCCGTCAGAGACCGTCAGGAGCGTCCGTATGTCGGCCAACGTAAACCCGGCGGATTGGGCGGCCCCACGCTCAATGCGAGATTGAGTTTCGCGGGGGC
>CAYXEY010000403.1:0-5313 GCA_964464105.1 uncultured Planctomycetaceae bacterium | reverse complement strand
ACGTTGGGTCGCGTGTTCAACCTGGTCGGCGACACGATTGACGGCGGTGCGAGCGTAAAGGACCGCGTGCCGCGCCGACCGATTCACCACGAGCCGGCCAACTTCGATCAGCTTACGCCCAAGACCGAGCAGCTCATCACCGGCATCAAGGTCATCGACCTGCTCGCTCCTTTCGTCCGCGGCGGCAAGACCGGTCTGTTCGGCGGTGCCGGTCTCGGCAAGACCGTCATCATTCAGGAAATGATCGCCCGTATCGCCCGCGAGCACTCGGGTTACTCGGTGTTTGCTGGCGTCGGCGAGCGAACCCGCGAGGGCAACGACCTTTGGCTCGAAATGCAGGAGGCCGAGTTCAAGGACACCAGCGGCAAGACCAAGAAGGTCATCGAGCACACGGCGATGGTGTTCGGACAGATGAACGAGCCGCCAGGCGCGCGTCTTCGCGTCGCACTTTCGGCACTGACCATGGCCGAGTACTTCCGCGACGAGTCCGGCGCGGACACCATGCTCTTCGTCGATAACATCTTCCGCTTCAGCCAGGCGGGTTCGGAAGTGTCAGCGCTTCTGGGACGCATGCCCAGCGCCGTCGGTTACCAGCCCACGCTGGCGACCGAGATGGGCGAGTTGCAGGAGCGAATTACATCAACCACGCAGGGCGCGGTCACCTCGGTGCAGGCGGTGTA
Organism: uncultured Planctomycetaceae bacterium; assembly: GCA_964464105.1. Classification (GTDB taxonomy): domain Bacteria; phylum Planctomycetota; class Phycisphaerae; order UBA1845; family UTPLA1; genus CAYXEY01. The sequence continues at coordinate 4,633 of CAYXEY010000403.1, read as the reverse complement.
CGTGCCGGCTGACGACTTGACCGACCCGGCTCCCGCGACGGCATTCACCCACCTGGATTCATTCATCGTGCTCGCCCGAAGCATCTCGGAGAAGGGCATCTATCCCGCCGTTGATCCGCTGGCCTCGTCGAGCCGCATTCTGGATGCGCAATACGTCGGCGATCGGCACTTCAACTGTGCCAAGCGGGTGCAGGGAATTCTGCAGCGCTATCGCGATCTGCAGGACATCATCGCCATTCTCGGCATGGATGAACTGTCCGAAGAGGACAAGCTCATCGTCAACCGTGCGCGCAAGATTGAGCGCTTCCTCAGCCAGCCATTCTACGTCGCCGAAGTCTTCACCGGCTTTCCCGGCAACTACACGCAGCTTGAGGACACCATCCGCAGCTTCGAGGAAATCTGCGACGGCAAGCACGACGCCCTGCCCGAGCAGGCGTTCATGTACGTCGGCAGCGTGGATGAAGCGGTGGAGAAGGCCAAGAAGATGGCGAAGTAAGGGAAGCGACGCGACATCAAAGAGGCGATTGCACGATCAATCGGAGTGCAGCAGTTGAACCGCTCTCCGAGCGCTCGTGCGATCGCCTCTCTTTTTGGCTTGACATGCCCCTTATTGCTGCGCAATATTCTGCAATAGATGTCGAAAACCCGCGAGAATTCCGAGGTTTCCACGCTGGGCCCGCGCGTGCGCGAGCATCGGCGCAAGCTGGGCCTGAGCCAGTCGCAACTCGCCGAGAAGGCCGGGGTCAATCAGGGGTATTTGTCTTCAATTGAGAACGGCGATCGCATGCCGCGGCACGACACGCTGCGGGCCATTGCCGTGGCGCTCGGGGTGCCGGAGGGCGTGCTGCTTGGTGCAGGCGATGGGCACGATGCCCCGCAGGCGCTCGACACGCGCGAGCTTCCGCTGTTCGGCGCCATTCCCAACGGCCCTCCCGGACAATCGCAGGAGCAGCTCGAATTCTTCCCGGTTCTGCGGCATCTCTGGCGGGCCGATCGCTACTGTCTGCGCTGCGAATTCGACTCGATGGAGCCGACCCTCAAGCGCGACGACATCATCCTGGTTGACTACCGGCCGAGCGTGGAGGCGGAGTACGTGCAGGGGCGGATCTGCGCATGCCTGGTCGATGGCCGTCCGACGCTGAAGCGGGTGAGCGTGGAAAAGCGGGGGGAGAAGCTGTTCGTGGTGCTGCGCGGCGACAATCCGCACGTCCCTCCGACGCTGATCGACGACTCGAATGAACTCTCGATTCAGGGTATCGCGGTCTGCCTTGTAAGCCGGGAATTGTGATTTTATCGGCCCATATTGCCCGAAGCAATTATTATTGATTTTTCCGTTGACGGGACGTCGATGGTCGGCTTATAACTCCGCGCATAGTGTTTGGGTTTTGTTTGGTATCGCGGCGCGGAGGATCGGGCCATGAATATGAGTGGAAATCAACGCGGGCGGGATGCGGGGGCGGCGAGGGCGAAGCAAGCGATGCGGGACGGATCACCGGATACCGCGGGTGAGCACCGGCTGACGCTTGATGTGATTCGTGAGCCGGGCGTGGTGCCGATGTCGCCGCGGATGCGGGAGATCTGCTGGGACTTCGGCATTGCCCCGCGCGAGGCCGCGGTGGTCATCGCTGAAAATATACAAATGACGCTTAAGCCGGGCGTGCTTGCGGTGGTGACCGGTCCGTCGGGGGCGGGCAAGAGTTCAATCCTGCAGGCGATGGCCGACAAACTGGGCGACGTGACCTGGGCGGGACGGGAGACTTTTCCCGGCGATCGCGCCGTCGTGGATTGCATCGCGCCGCGCCGGCCGCTGGGCGAGGCGCTGGAGATTCTCACGGCCTGCGGGCTTGGCGAGCCGCGATTGTGGGTGCGGCGATTCGCGGATCTATCGGATGGCGAGCAGTTTCGCGCGGGTCTCGCCCGGACCATCGGTAAGTCGATTTCGCGCGGGTCGTCGCATGCGATTCTCTGCGATGAGTTCACGGCAATGCTGCATCGCCGGCTGGCTCGCTCGATTGCGCACAACCTTCGCAAGCTGGTGACGCGCACCGGGCTGATCTTCGTCGCGGCGACGGCGCATGAGGACATACTCGCCGACTTGCGGCCCGATATCGTCATTCGGCTCAATCGCGGCGGTCCAAAGGTTGAATCAAATGCGCTGCGCGGTGGGGCCATGTCGCTTCAGCGCCGAGCGATCATCGAGCCGGGCAGCGTGCGGGACTATGCTGCATTCGCTCCGCTGCACTATCGACATCGCGACGGGCTGGGCTTCGTCGACAAGGTATTCGTGCTCCGCGAGACGCGGGTCGGCGAACCGCTGGGCATTCTGGTGTTCGCCATGGCCCCGGCCGAGTTGGCGTTGCGCAATCGGGCCACGCGCGGACGGTTCATCCGCAACATGCGGCGGTTGAATCGCGACCTGCGTATTCTTCGCCGGCTGGTCATGCACCCGGATGTGCGCGGCTGCGGTTTGGGCCACTGGTTCGTGCGGCAGACGTTGCCTCGCGTGGGCGTGCGCTTTGTCGAATGTCTCGCCGCGATGGGGGCGGTGAACCCCGTGTTTGAGAAGGCGGGCATGACACGCGTGGGGCAATGCCCGCTGCCGCGCGGACGGCTTCGCCTGCTGGAGCGCATGGCCAAGCATCATGTCGATCCGTTTGCGGCGGATTTTCAGCGGCGGATCGCGCGGAGTCCGCGTGTGCGGGATCTGATTGAGCGGACCATCCTGCGTTGGGTGTCGGCCACGACGGCGGGGCACAAGTATCGTCCGGAGCGGCGCGACCCGGAGGAACTGGCCCGTGCATTCAGACAACTCATCGGCTCGCCGCCGATGTATTACCTGTGGGACCGCGAGGGCGAGTTTCCGTCGGCGGATTCCATCGATGCGGATAATGGCTCGACCCTTACTGGCGTGAGGGGTTCTGATGCGGACGATCGCAATCCACTCACGCGCGGGCGAGATTCTGATCAGGTTCACGGCGGGTCAGACTACGAGAGACTTCGCAATCACGATCCCGGCGAATCCCCGGCGCGGGCGCGACGATCAGCACGTTTCGAAAGTGGTGAAAACGCGGGCCGCCGGCGACGCGGAATGCGGTCTCGCCATCATCCCGGCGAATGCAATTGATGGGCGCGGGAGGCTGGCGAATTGACGACGATAGAATGAATGCGTGAGCACCATTCGATCGGCCATTGCGACCACTGAAGCGCTCGGCGCCTATATCGGCGGCTGTGCAAATTGCGGCTATGACCTGCGCGGGCTGATCGAGCATCGCTGCCCGGAGTGCGGACAGGCGTTCGATCCGACCAACAGCTGGCCGCGGCGGTGGATCAAATGGCGGGCTGAGATCATGCAGCGCTCCATGTGGGCGCTGGTGGGGGCCGCGATTATCTCCGTGCTGTACGCAACGTCGACGCTGCCGGTGACCAGGGCCATCAGTGCGGTCCCGGGCGGCATGGCAATTTTTGCCTTCATGGTGGTGCTCGCCATCGCGGGCGTGGTGACCGGGATCGTGGCCATTGCGGTGACGGGCGCCTGGATGTGGCGGGAGATCTGCGCCGCCGTGGCCCGGGCGGTTGATGAAGACGGGGCGCACGACGACGAGCCGCGATTGCTTATTCCCGGCGAGCCGCCTGAATTGAGACCTCCGTTGAATTACATCATGGGCGTCGTGGCCATCGGCCTGGTCATGGGTCTCTGGCTGCCGGGGATGATCTTCTGCCCATACTGGCTGCCGCCGGTTTCAATCGCCATGTTCTGGGCCGAGGATCGGCGGACGCAGTCGCGGCTGGCTGGAGCGCTTCTAACGCCCTACGCAATCGACACGCGGCGGCTATTCGCGGCATATCACGGGTGGGGCACGGTGTTGTCGACGATTGCACTGGCGGGATGGGTGGGGTGTTTCTTCACGCGGTAAGAATGCGCGTGTGCCGAGGAGGATGGCCGTCAACGGCCGCGGCCATGCCACCCGGTTCCTTGAGGATAACGACACACTCTTCGTGCTATCCTTTGTGCATGGCTGATGCTCCGATGATTGAGGGTGAGTCCGTTTCGAGCGGAGCGATTCCGCCGGCGGATTCGGAATCGACGCCTGTAGAAGTGGGATACTGCCTGCGCTGCGGATACGACATGCGCGGGCTGGGCGTGCAGCGGTGTCCGGAGTGCGGGACGCGGTTTGACGCGAAAGAGGCGCGGGCATTTACGGTGAAATGGGCGTGGGATCTGCGGCAGCGGCTGCGAATGGCCAACGTGGTGAGCGCAATTGGGTGCCTGGTCGCCTTGCTGTATTTACTCACCGGGATTCATGTCGTTCTAGCGGCAGTCGCCGTGATCGGCGTAGCATTTCTGATCTACATCGCGATTGGTTTATTCTCGTCCGTGCTGGCACTATTTCGCACAGATACGGATGCTCAATTGCAGGCCCTGAATCGCAATGAAGCCCGTCGCAACGTGGGCAATTGTTCCAAGGCCGGCCTGGTCGTGCTGCTTGTCATCGCCGCCGCTCGTTTGGGAATGGATGGAGGAATTGTGGCCGCGGGGTTGCCCGTGGCATTGGGTCTGGTTCTCTTGATCTGGCAGATTCGAACCTACGTGACCGGTCGAGAGCGGGGTTACCTGTCGCTGATTCCAGAATCG
>CAYXEY010000402.1:0-5320 GCA_964464105.1 uncultured Planctomycetaceae bacterium | reverse complement strand
CAGTGAGCTTCGGTCGGACGGATTCGCATCCATACCAAGACTAATACGCCAGGAACAGGGCCGCGTGGTCGTGGTTGCGCTGAGTGATCTTCCGAGTGACGTGCGTAACACGCCCTCCGCCGTGTGCGCGCTCGTCGCGGCACTGGCCTTTAAGGGCGACCTCGATGCCGCTCGGATCGCACTCGAGCAGTTGCGAACGATGCGGGATTCGGCCGAGTGGGTCGAGAGGGCGCAGGCCTATCTCGACGCTGCGGAGCGAATCGATTAAGAACGCGAACAGGGCCGGGCTGTCCTCAGCCCGGTGGAGCGCTCGCGAGTCACGCATGCTGAATACCGCCATCATCGGAGTCGGACATTGGGGCGCGAACGTGCTGCGCGTGCTCGCGGCCCATCCACGCAGCCGCCTGAAGTATATCTGCGATCTCGACGCCGCCACGCTCAAGCAGCAGGCCGCGCGATATGGCAACTCGACTCCGATTCACGATTTCTCAACCGTCTTGAACGACGCATCGGTGCAGGCCGTCTTCATCGCCACCGAAGCGCCAAGCCATTTCGACCTCGCCTCGGCCGCCTTCGCCGCCGGCAAGCACGTCTTCGTCGAAAAGCCGATGACGCTCAATTCGGGCCACGCCCGAGCGCTGATCGAAAAAGCCGCCGCCGCCCAGCGCAAACTCATGGTCGGCCACCTGCTCGAACATCATCCGGCATTCGACGCCATCCGCGACCTCGTCGAGGCCGGACACATCGGCGACATATATTACATGTACACCCAGCGGCTCAACCTCGGCATCGTCCGCAAGAATGAGAACGCCTGGTGGTCGCTCGCCCCGCACGATATTTCAGTCATCTGTCGATTATTCAACGCCGAGCCGGTCAGTGTGGCGGCGAGCGGGCAGTCGTATTTGCAGAACGGCGTCGAAGACGTGGTCTTCGCCACGCTTAAGTTCGCCGATGGCCGCATGGCGTCGATCCACGTTTCGTGGCTCGATCCACACAAAACGCGGCAGATGACCCTGGTCGGCACGCGCAAGATGATCACCTGGGACGACATGGCTCCCGGCGAGCCGGTGCGGATTTACGACAAATCCGCGGTCACGCCGCGCATCGCGTCATACGCCGAGTCGGTCACGCTCCGCTCGGGCGACATCGTGATTCCGCGGATTCCCACTGGCGAACCGCTGGCCCGCGAAATCGGCCATTTCATAGATGCCTGTTTGAATGACACGCCGGTGATGACAGATGGTGGGAGTGGTTTGCGCGTGGTGCGCGTACTGGAGGCCGGGGCGCGATCGCTGGCTCAAGGCGGAGCGCCGTTCGAAATTAGCTGAGCTCGAACAGCCCTCGACTCTCCAACAGCGAGCGGAATCGCGCCATTGTCATGACTTGCAGACTTTGATAGGGATGCAAATCCAACAAATGCCGATCATTGGTGACGAGAAAGTCGGCACCTGCCTGCAATGCTGTTTGGAGAATGGCACTGTCCGCAGGATCTTTCGGTACAACATGACGCGACGTTGCGAGTTGGACGAAGTTCCCCCGTCTCAATGCGCGCAACACTGCAAGCGCAGCCGACCGACGAGCCAGACCGAGTTCGTCAATCATTACGGCTCGGAGCTCGTCAATAATGTACTGGCTGATGTAGATACGCCACGAGGCGCGCTGGGCAGAGGTCAGTATCGACCGGGCCGTTTCGCCGCCCATTGCCTCGGCGATGTAAACATTGGTGTCAAAAACGACTTTCATTCGCCGTAGCGCCGGCGGTGAATGATCCCATCAATCGTCTCATCCGTAACACCCTTGGTCTCGGCGATCTGCCGGTTTTCCGCAACGGCATCGGACCACTCGGCCTCAATGCGATTCAGCAATCGCGCTTCCAGGGCGGCGCGATCCTCATCCGGCAACTGATCGATTAATTCAAGCACATAGTCAACCGTTGGAGTTGCCATAAGTCGATGCTCCGCTTTCCGGCTTAGGCCTGGTTTGCAAGGCCAGCATGCATTATAGCAGCCGCCTCGCCGCCCCCCTCGCAACCGCGCCCCATATCAATATAATCTCCTCCCATGGCATCCAAACAAAACGTTGCAATCATCGGAGGCGGGCTGGCCGGACTGGCTGCCGCCATGAAACTGGCCGAAATCGGCATCCATGTCGACCTCGTGTCGATGAGCCCGGTCAAGCGCTCGCACAGCGTCTGCGCCCAGGGCGGCATCAACAGCGTGAACACCATCACGCGCGACCAGGGCGACAGCGAACACAAGCACTTCGACGACACCGTCTACGGCGGCGACTTCCTGCAGCACCAGCCGCCGGTCAAGGAGATGTGCGACTGGGGTCCGAAGGTCATCGACCTGCTCGATCGCCTCGGCGTGCCCTTCAACCGCACCAGCGAGGGCAACATCGATCGCCGTCGCTTCGGCGGCACGCTCTACAAGCGCACCGCTTTCGCCGGCGCGACTACGGGGCAGCAGCTCCTCTACGCGCTCGATGAGCAGGTCCGCCGCTGGGAGACCGAGAACCTCATAAACAAATACGAGTTCTGGGAGTTCCTTGGCATCGTCAAGGATGAGACCGGCGCCTGCCGCGGTTGCATCATCCAGGACATGTTCTCGATGGAGCTAAAGGCCATCCGCGCGGATGCCGTGGTCATGGCCACCGGCGGCTGCGGGCTGATCTTCGGCAAGAGCACGATGTCGATGATCTGCACCGGCGGCGCTAACAGCCGCGTCTATCAGGCTGGCGCGAAGTATGCCAACGGCGAGTTCATCCAGGTCCACCCCACCGCCATCCCCGGACAGGACAAACTCCGGCTGATGAGCGAGTCGGCCCGCGGCGAGGGCGGACGCGTGTGGGTGCCACGCAAGCCGCAGGACCCGCGCGACCCGCTGACCATTCCCGAGAACGAGCGCTACTACTTCCTCGAAGAGCGCTATCCGACCTACGGCAACCTTGTGCCGCGCGACATCGCCACCCGCGAGATCTTCGACGTCTGTGTCAATGGCGGGCTCAGCGTTGAGAAGGGTGATCTGTCCGTCTATCTCGACCTGACGCATCTGCCTGCCTCCACCCATCACAAGCTCGAGGGCATCCTGGAGATCTATGAGAAGTTCGCCGGCGGCAATCCCCGCAAGGTGCCCATGAAGATCTTCCCCGCGGTGCACTACACCATGGGCGGCATCTGGGTTGATTACGAGAAGAACGCCCAGACCGGCGGCCTCGTGCTCGGCTCGCCCAAGAACCAGGTCACCAACATCCCGGGCCTCTATGCCATTGGCGAGGCCGACTACCAATATCACGGCGCAAACCGCCTCGGCGCAAACAGTTTGCTCTCCTGCATCTTCAGCGGCCTGATCGTCGCGCCAGGGATCGAGAAGCTCTTCAAGGGCATCAAGAAGACCGCGGCCGATCTGCCGGGCGGCATCTACGACAGCGCCATCCGGCAGCACAAGGATGCGCACGACCGCCTGGTCGCCCGGACCGGCAAAGAGAATGCCTACCTGCTGCACCAGGAACTCGGCCGCACCATGACCGAGAACGTCACCGTGGTGCGCTACAACGACAAGATCAAGCAGACACTCGCCAAGATTGACGAGCTGTCCGAGCGGTACAAGCAGGCCCCGCTGGCCGACACCAGCGCCTGGACCAATCAGAACCTCTCATTCACCCGCGCATTGGGCGACATGCTCATCCTCGCCAAGGTCATCGCCCTCGGCGCGTTGCAGCGGGATGAATGCCGCGGAGCCCACTACAAGCCCGACTTCGACATCGAGACCCAGGACGACGGCAAGGGCGCCAAGGGGGCATCCGAAGCCCAGACCGCCGATGCCCGGGCCTGGTGCGAGAAGTTCAAGGCCCGCAACGACAAGTACCTCAAGACGACCGTTTCCACACACACCAGCGACGGTCCGAAGCTCACCTACGAGGAAGTCGACACCAGTCTCATCGCCCCCCGCCCCCGCACATATGGCCTGAAAGGCGCGGAAGAAATCGAGCGGGTGTGGAAGACGGAGTTTCAATCCAAGTCGGCTGCCCCGGCGAAAAAGGAAATGGCCATGGCGTGACGGCGATGGCGTAACGGCAATGGCGGATGGGGGATGTGGGATGTGGGAACCCGCCGCGGCGGGCAGGCCGCGGAAGTGTGGCACCGGCTTTCCAGCCGATGTTCTTCATTCTCGCGATACAAGCGTTGGGTGGGTCGGTCGTCTTGACCCACCTTTTTGTCTTTCTGTCGATGTTTGACGTCGGCTAGTTACAATGGCACCATGCACTCGCCTTCCCGCGCCCGCCGCATTCTCAAGTGGACCGGGTTTGGGCTGTCGCTGCTATACGTCGCTGTTTGGGTAGCAAGCCTCTGGTTTGCCGCTGAGGTCTTTGTTGCCAACCGATTCTCTTGTTCGGCTTGGGCGGGCGCAATCAATGTCGCAGCTGCTAATTTCGACCTGAACACAATGGGAGGAATGGCTAAGTTCGGCACCGAAGTATCAGCCCTTCGCAGCGAAGGACTTGGCTTCCAAACGCCATCATTTGAACTGAGAGAGGCCACACTTTCGGGACCGCCCGGCGGGTGGATTCTTTGGGCGACCATTCCCTTCTGGCTCCTGCTGCTCCTCACCGCCATCCCGACGGCGTGGCTGTGGCATCGCGACCGGGGGTGGAGGAGGCCCGGCTGCTGCCTGCGCTGCGGCTACGATCTGACCGGCAACACCAGCGGGGTCTGTTCGGAATGCGGCCTGGCGGCCGCCCGCGCGCAAGACGTCAGGGATGGACTGACGAAATATGACCTGAAAGGAAATGGGTCTTGAGTGCCTTCAATCGCCTTTTTATTGACCACACTTGTCGCGCTTGCGGCGCGCACGTTCGGCTCCCCATTCAATTCAAGTATGGAGATTGCTGGCAGCACGACTACGAAATTGGCGACTCGATTCGCTGGGGCGGCAACGATTCAGCAGTCCGGGTCGAGGGCCGCGTGGAGGTGCTTGGCATTGCTGAGGGTTGCCCCGCATGCAATCAAGAAATGCCGGACTCCGAGGTGGATTACCTTGTTCTCGTGAAAGAAAACCGGATCGTTTCGGCGAGGCCAACTCAGGACATTACTGAGTTTGTTCAATCTAACACACTATGGCTGGTGCGGACCTCGTAGGTCGATCATCGGCGCGACGATACCGGCGATTCTTGCCTTGGCGCCTCTCGTAGACGCTTCCCCGCTCGCCATTCTGAACTCCGCGCTGGCCATAAAAGGTTTCGCAATGGCCATTCGCGCTTCCGCGCTGGCCATAAAATGTTTCCCAATGGCCATCGGCGCTCCTTTTATGGCCATAAAATG
>CAYXEY010000401.1:0-5329 GCA_964464105.1 uncultured Planctomycetaceae bacterium | reverse complement strand
GCTCTTGACCGTGACTTCCTCTCCGACGGGGTTGACGCTCCCGAACAGCTCCAGCGCCGCGGTCTGGCCAATGCAGCAGACAGGGCGCTTGGCCGCCTCGTCGGTGTCGTCCAGCTTTCGGCCCGAAATAACGTTCCACCGACGAATGTCGTGAAAGTTCGGAAAAGCGCCGAATACGCCAGTTGAATAGTTGCTGTAGCTCGACTTCACCTGCAGCTGCATGCGGTTGCTGGGAGTCGCGGCCCGAACGGCGGGGCACTCACGCATGATCGCCAATGCATCATCCCGGGATTGATTCGGCCGGCGGGCGACGTCCGCCTTGCGGACACCGCCGCGCGGCAGTCCCCAAGTGCCGATGAACATCCAGTCGTCGCCCATGCGGGCGATTTCCTGCTCCACGCGGGTCTTGGTGGCCTGGGCCATGGCCACAAGGGTGATGACCGCGCCTACGCCGATGACAATGCCGAGCATCGACAGGGCCGTGCGAATCTTGTTCTTGCCAAGACTATTGAGGGCCTCGGCGAGCAGGGCAAAGAAGCTCATGTCGTCATTCTAGCGAATGCTGCTTGGCTTTGCGATGGAATGCCCCGTCCGGCGGCTCTATCATCGCCCGAATGTGCGGCATCGCGGGATATATCCGAGCGCAGGGCCTACTCACGGCGGACACCGAGCGGGCCATGGCGGCGGCCATTCATCACCGCGGGCCTGACGGCAGCGGGGAATGGGTCGATCCGGTCAACGGCGTCGCGCTGGTCCATGCACGACTCAAAGTTCTCGACCTCACCGAAGCGGCCCATCAGCCGATGCGATCCGACGATGGCACCACTGTTTTGATCTTCAATGGCGAAATCTACAACTATCAGGATTTGCGGGCGGAATTGCTGCACCAAGGCGCGCAATTTCATGGAACCGGCGACACCGAGGTTCTGATGGAACTCTGCCGGCGCGATCCCGAATTGAGTTTTCTCCCGCGCCTGGTCGGCATGTTCGCCTTCTCCGTTTGGCATGAGCCGAGCCGTACGCTTCGATTGGTCCGAGATCGAACCGGCGTCAAGCCTCTGCTGTACGGCGAGTTGTCCGGCGGCGGCATTGCATTTGCGTCGGAGATGGCGGCGGTCCGACCGGCCCTCGATGAACTCACCATCGATCCTTCGGCGGTCATGCAACTGTTGGCACTCGGGTTTATCGCCGCGCCGCGGACGATATTCCATCAAGTTCGCAAACTGCCGCCCGGCTGGCTTGCGACGTACCGCGACGGCCGACTCGAGGTTCGCCGCTGGGCGCCTGAGTGGCCGCACTCGCAATCGCCGCCGCCGACGGATATCGCCGGGGCCTGTCGTTCGGTCCGCGATATCTTCGACGTTGCGGTCCGCCAGCGATTGCTCGCTGATGTGCCGGTCGGGTTGTTTCTCTCCGGGGGAATCGATTCGGCCGTGGTGACGGCCGTCGCAGCGCGGGTCGCCGGACGGCAGGTCAAGACATTCTCGGTGAGCTTTCCAGATCAACCGTTCTATGACGAATCTCGCTATGCGTACGACGTCGCGCGGATGCACGGAACCGAGCACACGGTGCTGCCGCTCTCGCTCGACGACGTGCGGAGCGTGATCCCCACTGTGCAAACGCACCTCGGCGAGCCGTTCGCCGACAGCTCCGCGCTGCCGACCTACCTGCTGAGTCAACTCACCAGAAAGCACGTGACCGTCGCGCTGTCGGGCGATGGGGCGGATGAACTCTTCGCGGGATATGCGCGATACACCGCGGCGACGCTGAATCGTCGCTTCGGATGGTTCGCAAAGACGCCGCTTTATGGATTGTCGCGGGCCATCGTGGAGCGACTGCCCACGCGGCGGGAAAAGTGGATCGGGGCGAAAGTCAGTCAACTCAAGCGCGCCTTGCGGGCGATGGATCGTGATCCGCTGCGCCGCTATGCGAATTGGATGCGGACCTGTGATGATCGTACGCTCTCTCGCATTCTCGCCGAACCGCAGCGCGTGAACCTGGTAGCCCACGAATTGGGTCAGTTGCTGTACGCATTCCGCGGGCCGTATGGGGGCGCCGAGGATCTCAATCTTCATTTGCGTACTGAGTGGCAAACCTCGCTGCCTGATGACATGTTGACGAAGGTCGATCTCATGTCCATGGCGCACGCCCTGGAGGTGCGATCGCCGTTCCTCGATCACCGCCTGGTCGAGCGCGTCTTCCCCATGCCGGCGGAGTGGAAGCTCAACGGCTTCCGCAAGAAGTACCTGCTGATCGAGGCGTTTCGCGATCAGTTGCCCAAGTCGCTGCACAACCGGCCCAAGAAGGGTTTTGAGGTGCCCGTGGGTCCGTGGCTGCGCGGCCCGCTGAACAAGATGGCCCGCGACCTCATCGAGGGCGACACGCTCTTCTTCGGCAGGCTGCTCTCACGTGATGGGGCGTTGAAGACTCTTGGCGATCACAGCACCGGCCGGGCCGATCACAATTTCCATCTCTGGGCGCTGATCTCCCTGCTTTCCTGGCAGCAACAGCACGCGCCAAACGTCTCCATTGGCGATTGGTAGCGATGGACGTCGTGTCCGCGAAGCTTGCCCAACAAGCCGTTGGCCCTTTCAATTCCTATATGCCCGTGATTAAACCAACCCCGCGCGTTTTTCTCGTCGGCCATGCGACCAAGCCCGAAGTGGCCGCTGTCTTTGATCGCGTGCGACTCTGGTTCGAGCAGCGTGGATTGCTCGTTGGCGCCGACATGACCAGTCAAATCGAAAAGATCAACGCCTCGCATCCCGACCTGGTCGTCGTGCTGGGCGGCGACGGAAGCATTCTGTTCGCCGTGCAGGCCATGGGAGAACGGCAGGTTCCGGTGCTCGGCGTAAACCTCGGCAAGCTGGGATACCTCGCCGATTTCAACGTAAGCGAGTTGGAACAGTACTTTGACCAGGTCATCGCCAACCCCGCGCTGACCAGCCACCGCATGATGCTCAGCGTCATCATGGCCGAGCCGTCTGGCTCGACCGGACGGCACTATGCAGTGAACGATTGCGTCATCCGCGCGGGGGCGCCGTTCCGCAATATCAGCCTTACCGTCGAGGTCGATGGGGCGATGATCACCACTGTCGTCGGCGACGGCATTATCCTCTCGACGCCGACCGGTTCGACGGCGCACAACATGTCCTGCGGCGGACCGATCCTGCAGCCGGACATGGATGCAATCATCCTGACCCCGATGGGGCCGCACTCGCTGGCGCACCGTCCGCTGGTGCTGGGACCGGCCTCGCGATTGGACATTACCGCGCTTCCGGCCAGCGTTGGCGCCCACATGGTGATTGACGGGCAGGTTGTCCGGCCCATGCCGGGTGGTACGCGTCTGGCGATTCGCCGTGCGGACGTCAATTTTCAACACGTGCGGAATCCCAATCGCCTGAGTTGGGAGACGCTTGTCTTGAAGTTGAAATGGGGCCAGAAACTGGTGTAGGTCGCTTAACCGAGAGTTGGAAGGAACAGATGTTTCGAGTCATCAAGCTGATCGCGTCGACGACCGTGGCATTGTTGACGTTCACCGCCATCGCAGCGCGAAGTGAGGACGTCAAGCCCGACAACGAGAAGAGGCAGAAGCCGCTGCCGTGGTCTAAAAAGCCGGTAATGGAATGGCCGCAATTCGTCTTGACCAACGAGGCCACTTTCAAGGGGCATTCGCCTCTGAACGGGGCAAGCTCATTCCTCATGCTCATGTCGGACAAGGACGTGCTCCTCGTCACCGCCCGGCATCTAATCGGGGCGGACGGCGGGGTCGAACCGGATGTGAAGCTCGGTGAATTTGATGCGGTGCTCAATAGTTGGGTGGCGTTTCCGCGCACCAGGCCAAAGTCTCGCATCGAGATCAAGGGCCTGGCTTTTCCGCCTGACGCGGGACTAAGGCACGATTGGCTACTGCTGCATTTGAAGACCCCAAAGGGTGAATTGCCGGCGACACCTCTGCGGCCGCGGATCAAACGCGCCGAAGTTGGCGATGTCGCGTTCCTCGTCGGCGTGCCCTATTCGGACACGAACTCGGCTCAGAATGTCTATAAAGGAAAGGTGACCAAACGTCCCAGCCGCAACTACTTCGAGCTTGAGTTTGAACCGGCCGTGAAACTGGCAGGCTTCAGCGGCGCGCCGGTGATTGACAAAGATGGTTACCTGGCTGGCATGATGACCACCAGCCCGGAGTCAAAGCGTAAGGATGGCTTACAAACGGTCTGCTGGTGCCAGGACATATCACTTGGCTATTCGCTGTGGAAGAAGAAGCCGGAGCCAACTTCGGCGAAGGCGGAATCCGACGTTCAGGTGACATTGCCTCCAGGCTGGACGGAGGAACCGTCCACGGTGAAAAACGTCGTGGTGTGCGCAGAATACGAGAAGCTCGATGCATCCATTCAATTGCAGGCGTTTCCGGCGAAAAATGTGAATGAGGTCATGGGTCTGAAGGAATGGGCGGTGCGCAACAAGGAAGTCAAAATTGGGGCGAATCTGGACGATCGCCGCGAAACCGAGTTGGCACTCCAGAAAATTGGAGCAACCGAGGCTTATGCCTATGACGTGTCCGGCAAGATAAACGGAATGGCCATTCGGTACCGCATGATCACATTCGAGCGAAACAAGTCATTCTGCAATCTGCTGTGCTGGACGTTCGAAGAGAACTGGTCAAAAGCCCAACCAAAGTTTGAAGACGTGTTCAAGGCGATCCAATAGATAGGCGGGGAATGTCACGGTTTCGGTTTATCCTGGAGCCAGCTGAGGGAGCAAAAAAATGCGGCCGGTTAAGCGTCTTTTTGTCGCAGGGCTGAGTCTGCTTCTCATCGCATTGACAACCGTGCTTGCGGAGGATTCCAAACCCCAAAAAGACACATCAGAAAAGCCGCGGCCCTGGTCGACGAAGTCACCGAAAGACTGGCCGCAACTGGTGCTGACAAATGAGGCGACATTCGAAGGCCATACGCCGTTGAAAGGGGCGAGCGCGTTTTTCATTCGCATGCCTGATGGCGAGGTTCTCGTGGCCACGGCCAAACACCTGATCAGTGAGGAAGGGGGCCTTACGCCGACCGTAAGGCTGGCGAATTTCGATCAGGTGCTGAAGGGCTGGAAGGTCTTTCCACGATCGAAACCCACGTCCGCTTCGCTGGTGAATGGGCTGGGTATCACGGGGAAAGACGAGAAGGCGCACGACTGGCTGCTCGTCAAACTCGTAGATCCGAAGGCAAAGCGATCGGCAACGCCTTTGCGGCCGCGAAGTGAACCGGCCAAAGTCGGCGAGATTGCCTATCTGGTGGGCGTACCCGACGCGGATGGCAAAATCGTTCAAAATGTCTAT
>CAYXEY010000400.1:0-5339 GCA_964464105.1 uncultured Planctomycetaceae bacterium | reverse complement strand
ATGAAAAGACGTTGGAGTGCCACTGCTTCAAGCAGTGCGAGCGTGAGAGGATGCACCTAGTAGGAAGCACTGATTGAAGCAGTGGCACACTTCCTTCGTAAATTGAAGCGGGAACCGCTCTAAAAGCAGAGCCTGTTCTCTCTCCCGGATTGATCGCTTCGGCTTGGCGCCGATTCGCTTCGGGATTGAACAGGCTCTACTGAATTATGCAGCCCGGTTTTGTCGCGCAACTGAATAGCGGATAACCGCCGCAACATGACGCGATGCGGCGCAACAAAAGGCCCACGCCAGCATTGACGTGGGCCTTTGTTTTTTCAATTCGCTATTCGACGATCGTCGTTACTGTTTCACCTCAAACTCGGCATCAATTACGTCGTCATCCTTCTTGCCGGCCTTCGCGCCCGGCGCCGCGCCCGGGCCATGGCCCATGCCTTCGTGGCCCGGCGGAACGCCCGGTCCGGCAGCCGCACCCGCAGCCTTGGCCGACTGCTCGTAAATGATCTTGCCAATCGTCTGGCTCGCGGCGCTCACCGCCTCGATGGCCTTGCGGATGGCGGGGCCGTCGTCGCGCTTGTTGACATCCTTCAAGTTGTTCAGCGCCGCCTCCACCTTGCTGCGCTCATCGGCCGGGATTTTCTCCCCGTGCTCCTTAAGTGTCTGCTCGGTGGTGTAGGCCATGTGATCCGCCTGGTTCCGAACGTCCACGAGCTCACGGCGCTTCTTGTCATCCTCAGCATGAGCCTCAGCCTCCTTACGCATCCGCTCGACTTCGGCATCCGACAGGCCGCTGCTTCCTTCGATGCGGATGCTCTGCGTCTTGCCCGTGCCCAGATCCTTGGCCGAGACGTTCAGGATCCCGTTGGCATCGATGTCGAACGTGACTTCGATCTGCGGGACGCCGCGCGGCGCCGGCGGCAGGCCGGTCAGGTTGAACTTGTTCAGGGTGCGATTGTCAATCGCCATCGGACGCTCGCCCTGCAGGACGTGAATGGTCACCTCCTGCTGGTTGTCGCCGGCAGTCGAATAAACCTCCTTCTTGGAGGTCGGGATCGTGGTATTGCGCGGAATCATGGTGGTCATGACGCCGCCCAGCGTCTCGACGCCCAGCGAAAGCGGCGTGACGTCGAGCACCAGAATGTCCTTCACGTCGCCGCCAATGATGCCGGCCTGAATGGCCGCGCCGATGGCGACGGCTTCGTCTGGATTGACGCTCTTGTTGGGCTCCTTGCCGAAGATCTCCTTGCAGACCCGCTGAACCGCGGGAATGCGGGTCGATCCGCCGACGAGGATGCACTCGGCGACGTCGCTCGGACTGAGCTTGGCATCCTGCAGAGCCTTGAGCACCGGGCCGCGGCATCGCTCGGTGAGCGCGTGAGTGAGCTGCTCGAACTTGCTGCGGGTCAACGTCTGTGTAAGGTGCTTGGGGCCCGAAGCGTCGGCCGTGATGAACGGCAAATTGATCGTTGTCTCCATTGAAGAAGACAGCTCACACTTGGCCTTCTCGCAGGCCTCCTTGAGGCGCTGCAGTGCCATCGCGTCGCTGCGGAGATCGACGCCGTACTGCTTGCGGAACTCCTCAGCCACGAAGTCAATGAGCACCTGGTCATAGTCGTCGCCGCCGAGGTGCGTGTCGCCGTTGATTGAAAGGGTCTCGAAGACGCCGTCGCCGACGTCGAGAATGCTGATGTCGAAGGTGCCACCGCCCAGGTCAAACACCGCGATCTTGCCGCCCTTGTTCTTGTCCATGCCATAGGCGAGTGCCGCGGCGGTAGGCTCGGGCAGGACGCGCTTGACGTCGAAGCCGGCAATCACGCCAGCCTCCTGCGTCGCCTTGCGCTGCGAGTCGTTGAAATAGGCCGGGACGGTGACGACGGCCGAGACGACCTTTTCGCCGAGATAATCTTCAGCTGTCTTTTTAAGATCCTGCAGGATCATCGCCGAGATTTCCGGCGGGGTGAATTCCTTGTCGCGGATCTTGACCTTGACCAGCTCGTCCTGTCCGCCGGTCACGTTGTAGGGCACAAGCTTTTCTTCAGAAGCGACCTCGCTGTGCCGCCGGCCCATGAACCGCTTGATGCTGTAAACCGTATTGCGCGGGTTGGTCACCTGCTGGTGCCGCGCGATCTGGCCGATGAGCCGCTCACCCTTGTCGGTGAATCCAACGACCGACGGGGTGAGTCGCGAGCCTTGTGAATTGGTCAGCACCTTGGGTGTGCCGCCTTCCATGACGGCGACGACGGAATTGGTCGTGCCAAGGTCGATGCCGATGATCTTTGCCATGTGGTTGCCGCTCCTTGTGTTGCGCATCATAGAATCGCGCCGGGATGGCGGCGCAATCTGATGATCACGCTATGCATCCATGGTGCCAGGGCGACCCGATTCCAATGAGAATCCCGTAAGCTCAGTATTCGTCGAAGATTAGGCACTCGCACCCACCCGTGAGACGTGATTTTTCGATCTGACTGCCACACTGACAGCGAAGAAATGGCGGTTGGCAGCCAGGCGAACTCCCTGGATCAGCTGGCCCATATGGCTGAGCACCATAATGTATATTAATGTATTTTTTTGATTGAAAAGAAAGCCCAGCCAGGACGGCTGGGCTTGTGAGTGCTGATCAAATCGCGCTTTTCAGCGGCGGCTGCGGCGCAGCACGAGCATGGCGCCAAGGGCAAGAATCGACATCGACGTAGGCTCCGGCACGATCATGTGTTGGGCCTGGTCGACGGCGCTGCTGTACACGATCACCGAATTAGGTACATAGGTGGCGAGCACCGGCGGCGCGGGTATGGCATTGAGATAGATCTGTGCCTGTGCAAGTACGTTGGCGGTTTGACTCTGTGACGCGGTGAAATAGCGAAAGTCGTCGGCGCTCAGATCAAGGACGCCGGGCGAATCATCCAATACTTCCCAGATCGCGACCTGCAAGGCAGCGGCCTGGTTGTTGGTCGCAACGCCGGCTGCAAACGTGTCATAAAGATAGGCGATCGCCAGTCCGCCATTGATGATGTTGACGGGCAGGAGCTGGGCCTCCCACTGACCCGGGGCATCGTTGTCGAGGTCGACGCAGTAGGCGATGAACGGAGATCCGTCGATCGTGATGTTCATTTGGCCGGCTGGCCCGTTTTCGTTATTACCGAGATGCTGATACCCCACATCTCGGGAGAGACCAAAACCCTCGAAGGTAATGGTCGCAGCCGAAGCCGGCAGCGCCGCTGCCAACAGGACGGCAATTGAAGCAAGTCTTGAATTACGAGACAACCCCATGTGTGTTTCTCCCCACCAAAGTGACTAATCCATACCCCGTGCGTGAGCCACGCATCCATAAGAGTAATCGACCAGGACCGCTAAAGTCAACATATTCTGGTGACGCAGTACCCATAATCTGTGCGATATGATGCGCCAACAGGCTATCACTGTGCTAAATGACACATAAATCCTTCGTTATTCGGATCCCCAATGCGCAAGACCGCCCGGTCATTGGCCACTTGCGCACGACTTGAAACGCAAGGACTCTGTGAAAACGTGAACTAGATTTGACTCGTTAGTTGTTGGCCAGCCGAAGCTTAACCTTCGCGCGGCTGATCGCTCGGGTTCGAGCCACGGACGCAGCTTCGTCTGGAATCGGCATGGATTCGGCAACGGCAAGTTCTTTCTGGGCGTCGGCCCGGGAAAGCTTGGATGCAGGAGCGGCCTTTTCTGTCAAGATGGTGACTTCATTGTTGAGAACTTGGGCAAAGCCGCCATCAATGTAGTAGTCCTTTGCCTCGGTCGCCGCCCCTTCGATGTGCAATACGCCAACACCCAGCTCGCAAAGCAGCGGGGCACGATCTTTCATAATGCCGATCTGGCCGTCGTGAGCCGGCAGGATGATCGAAGTCGCATCGGTGTCGACGACGCGCTCCTCGGGAGTGATGACTGAGCAGTGCAGAGAGCCTTTGGTTGCCATGGATACTTTTTAGCGGTTCGGCGCGGCCCGGTCAAGGAGCAAGTAACCGTTCAATTCGGCGCATAAAGCCATGCCCGATTGAAGGATACGACAGCGATGGACGCGAGCCGATCGCTGTAGGTGCAATGGATTGTGCCGTCAGACGATTCGATCAGCGAGGGATACGACAGTTGTGGCGGGCCGTCGGCGATCATCCTGGCCGTCGACCAGGTTCGGCCTTCATCCACCGAGAGCGAGACGACCAACGGGGTTCGCTCGTTTGAGCTCTGGTTGTAAGCCGCGACAAACTCGCCGGTGGACAATCGCAGGAGGTCCAGTCCGCTGTTGGGATTGGGCAGGTCATCGCGAACGTGCAGCAACCAGCTTCGCCCACAATCGCCGGACTCAAGGGCCCAGGTGTAGGCCGCATCGCCGGCGCGACGGGCCAGGGCGAACAACGAGCCATTCGAGCGCTGGGCCACGGCCGGTTGCAGGTTGTTTTCCGGCAGCGTCAGCAGTGGGTCACTCGGCCACCATGTGCGCCCCGCATCATCGCTGGTCCAGAATTGCGACGCATACACGCCCTGCGAATACGCGGGCAAAAGCCAGCGGCCAGAGTCGAGCACGATGGGATGATTGCGGACCAGCGTGCAGACAGTCGTCAATAATACGCGCGGCGCGGACCAGGTCTGTCCGGCATCGCTGCTGGTCCAGGCCATGACCACGCTTTCGCAGAACGTGTCGCCAAACATTTCGACATAGATCAACCACACCGTGCCATCAGGTGCGAGAAAGAGCACCGGGTTGGCATCCGCCCGTCCCGGTTTGTCGGCCACGACAATTGGATCGGTCCATGTCGCAGAACCAGCCGCGCGACGTGAGAGCACGATACGCGTGTCGGTCGCAAGCTCCTCCGTGCCGGCGCCCCACGCGACGAGCAGTGTTCCATCAGGAAGCGCGATGATCGACGATGCATGGTTGTAGGGATAAATCGCGGCATCAGTCGGAATAGACACGCGGCTGAACGAAGCAGCGCCGGTCGGCGGGGTCATGACGGGAGGCGTATCCGAATCGCCGATGCCGCAAAGGCAGGGCACTATCGTATTGCACGATGCCGCCGCAACCGCCAGCAGCAATGTCAATACGATGCGCGGCGACATCCTGTCCACACCAAACCTGCGACTGCGCGATGATTCCATGGCGACTGATTCTACGCCAAGACCACGTATGGGCGTTGCTCGGGAGTGACATACAATGACGCGCACAGAGGCGTACTCGATACCCACATGCAACTGCACGACACCATCGTCGCCGTCAGTTCTCCGCCGGGCCCGGCGGCGCGGGGCATCGTGCGCCTGAGCGGGCCGCAGGCGCATCAAATTGCGGCCACGGTTTTCGAACCGCTCCACAACAA